>NZ_JBEXPJ010000130.1:0-25406 GCF_040611995.1 Lentzea sp. NPDC006480 | reverse complement strand
GGCTTGATCGCCTCGGCGAGGTGCTCGGGTTCGCCTTTCGCAGCCAGCGTCGCGGGGTCGACCGAGGCGACCGTGCCACTGCGGACGTCGACCACTCGCACCACGTTCGAGGAGGACAGTACGACCAGGCCATCACCAGCGGGGAGAACGGACACCGGTGGGGAAACGTGTTCGGTGGCACCGTCGACGCGGTTCAGGACGCCGGTCCTCTTGTCGAGGACGAAGGCGTCACCACCCTGCTGGACCACGGTCAGCGCCACGCTCGCGCCGTTGACCGGTACGTGGGTCTTCACCTCGGCGGAGGTGCCGTCCACCAGCGTTGCCTCGCCGGCTCGGCCGGACGTCAACCAGACGGCGCCGGAGTGCATCCGCAGCTGTGAGGGTTCATAACCCGGCCCCACCAGAACCGGGGCGGCAAGTGCGGCGACGGCGGCGAGCGCCACCAGGACGCGTCTCGATTTCATCGATACCGCCCAACTTCCAGGTCTTCCCCGGCCTGTCGCCTGCGCCGCGCGACTGTCCAACGGATCCACAGTGGACGTGGATTCACGGCCGCCAGAAGGCGTGCGGCTGACACGCGCCCCGGGTAGAGCTCGGTGTTCAGCCTGGCCAGCAGCTCCCAGGCGTGGTCGGCGTCTGCCCGGTCGAGGTGCTCCGGCGCGTAGATCGCCGTGGTCGCCAGGTCGGCGGTCGCGGCGACCGGGTCAGCCGTGTCGCCGAGGCTGCCGCGCACGTGCTGCGCCACCTCGTGGAACGTGAGCGAGACCGGTGGTGAGATGCCGCGTTCGGTCAACCGGTCGAGTTGCTCGTGCCACGCGCCGAGCACCCGTGCCGCGTGGTCGGGATCGCGGCGCCGCCGTCCCCGGCGACGGGCCTTGCCGAGCACCACGAGTCCCCCGGCGAGCAGCACGAGCAGAACCACCGACGGCAGCAGCACGAAGGTGCCGTTCAGAACGTTGTTCCAGCGGAATCCCCGCTCGGCCGGCGCGTCGACGGACTGCGACTCCGCCTGTGGTGCGAGCGTCGGCGCGGTGGTCGACGGGGTGGGGTGCGGCGGGACCACGCGCGGTACTTCCGCCGGCGGGTTCGGCGTGTCCGTCTCGCTGGGCGCGCTGGGGTCGTACCCGACCCACCCGTACCCCGCGAAATGCACCTCGGACCACGCGTGGGCGTCGGCGGTGGTGACCCGATAGGCGCCGTCGCTGTAGTTGCGCAGGCGATAGCCGACCGCGACCCTGGCCGGGAAGCCCCACATCCTGGCGATCACCGTGAACGCCGCGGCGTACTGCTCGGCATACCCGCCGCCCTCGCCCTCCGTCGCCAGCGCACGGGCGATGGCGGCGTAGGAATGCCCCGGCGGCTTGTTCATCTGGTAGGACTTGCTTCGCAATTCGTATTCGACGTAGCTGAGCCGATCACGAGGAGGCACGTCGCCGCGGAAGCGCACGGCCGCGTCGGCCATCTCACGCAGGGCGTCCGGAACACCCTCGGGAAGCGGTGGCGACTGGGCCGCCGTCGGGGCGGCCCGCGGCAGTTCCTTGTCCTGCAGATAGATCTCGCCGGTGACGTCGTAGCTGAATCCCGGCGCGGTTGGCCCGGTGCTCACCACCACGCCGGAGTCCGCGTCGAATCCCAAGCGGCCCCTGGTCTCGCCTGGAACGTCCAACCGGGACGGCCAGCCGATGACCGGCAGGTAGGGACCGGAGAGCTCCTGCAGTTCGATGCGCGCGGTGACCTGCTTGCGGCGGACCAGTTCGGGGTCGACGGTGAGGTGGCTCCCCGCGACGCGATAGGTGTCGTTCGCGGTCCACGTGGTGCCGTCGAACGTGTCCAGCGCGGCAGTGCGCACCCTGTCGATCTGCGAGGCCGATTCGGGGGCCGTCCGGACGGTGAACAACGCGCGGGGCGGGGTCTCGGTGAGCTGCTTCTTCAGCTGTGCCAGTGGGGTGAGCGTGTCGGTGTGCAGGACCGGCGGCGCCAGCAGGTCACGCGGATCGAGCCGGTGCTCACCGGACGCCAGCGGCAACACCTGTCCGCCCACCACACCGAGCAACGCGCTGGCAGCGACCATCAACGCCGCGACGACGAGAGCGACGGCCGGCTTGGACGTCTGGCGTTCGACGTGAACCGTGCCGTTGCCGTGGGACCGGTGGGTCCGGATCGCGAGCAGAACCAGTGCCGCGATCAGGAACTCGACGGTGGCGGCGAGATGCCCTCCTGCCTGATTGCCGACGACGAAGAGGGCGAACAGGAATCCCGCCAACGACGGCAGGAGTGGCGCCAGTGCGTTCCGCGTCCGCAGGACCAGCAGGACGGACGAGAACGCCGCCGCCCACGCCACGAGCGTCGGCGCCGCCAGCAGTTCGCCCCACGTCTCGGCCGGAGTGTTCACCGTCAGCAGGCGGTTCCAGCTGCCGCGCACTCCGCCGAGGACGTCGGAAGCCGCGCCGCGGAACACTCCGCAAACCACGAGCAGAGCCAGCCCCGACGCCCCCAGCGCGAGCGTGGCCCACCTCCGCCGGTGTCCCAGGGCGGCCGTGACTCCGCCGGTCAGGCACGCGAGCAGGAGTACGACCAGGTAGTCGTGGGTGGCGAAGAACCGTTGGTACACCAGGGGTCCGGCGGCGGATGCCACCACCGCCAGTGCCACCTCGGCCAGGGGGACGCCCGGTGTGAACCTTCGCCAGTTCATCGCAGCACCAGCCGGTTCCAGTTCGAGGCGAACTGCTCGCTGCCCCGCGCGGCGACGGTGAGCACACCGCGCGGGCGGGCCGGCAGGGTGTTGTCCGGCGAGACCAGCTGGGCGAGGCTGACCGAGAGCAACCTGGGGCGCAACGACATCAGCAACTGCGCCGCCTCGGTGTCCACGCGGCCGGTGACGACGGTCAGCGCCACGCCCTGGGTGCCGGAGACGACGTCCCGCAGGAGGTCCGCGAGCGCGGCGAGGCCGCGATCGGCACCAGAACTTTCCGCTGTGCAAAGGAACTCCAGCGCGGCGCCGCTCGATTCCCGTTGCGCCCCACCGGTGGTGCGCAGCTGCAGCGGCAGCCCGGACCGTTCGGCCGCGACGCAGAACGACGCGGCGACGCGGACCGCCTCCTCGAAGAACTGCGGGCTGGGGTAGGGCGCGGAACCGGTGTCCAGGACGACCAGCTGGCGCGGTTCGTCTGGCACCACCACGTGGCGGGTCATCACCGTGCCGGTGCGAGCCGTCGCGCCCCAGTGAATGTGTCGCCAGTCGTCGCCGGGCTCGTACTCCCGCAGGCTGTGGAATGCCACACCGCCCAGCGGAGCGCTGCTCGTCGTCTGGCCTTCCGCGTCCTGCGGGCCGCCGGACGTGATCGAGGCCAGGATGTGCACGCGCGGGTAGACGTGCACGACCAGTTCGCCCCCGGCCGCGCGGTCGCGGTGCAGCAGCCGCAGCGGGTCCGAGTGGCCGAGCTCCACCGGCGGAATCACGTAGCGCCCGCGCCGCGCCACCGGGAGCGGGTAGCTGACCGTGCAGCTGTGACCCGCGGTCAGCGCGGGCACGGTGACGGTGGTGCGGTGCCCGCCCACCGTCTCGGTGACCAGCAACGGAGGGCTGTCGCGCTTGCCCACGTTCGTCACGGTGAGCGTGCCCTGGGCGGAGCCGCCCTCGAACACGCGTCTCGGCCGGACCTCGCGCACCACCGTCAGCTTGGGCGAGGCGACGAGCCAGGCGGCGGCCAGCAGGAGGGTGGCCGCCGCGGCGAGGCCGAGCGTCACCAGTTCCGGGTAGTCCGTCCAGGCGCCGAGGGCGGCCAGGACCACGGCCGCAGCCGTCATGCAGGCACCGGATCTGGTCAGCACGGCGGTCACCGGTCTGCCGGGACCGGGGCGGCGTCGAGGACGTCCTTGAGGACCGACTCCGGGGTGCGCTGCTGGATCCGGGCTTCCGGGGTGAGCAGCAGGCGGTGGTTGAGGACGGGGATCGCCACGGCTTTCACGTCGTCCGCGGTGACGTACGGGCGTCCGGCGGCGAGAGCATAGGCCTGAGCAGCCGTCACCAGAGCGATGCCGCCTCGAGGCGACACGCCCAGCTCGACGTCCGGGTGGACACGCGTGGCGCGGACCAGACGGGCCACGTACTCGCGCAGGTTGTCGGCCACGCGCTGTTCGCGGACCGCGCGGATCATCAGCCGCAGGTCGTCGAGTTCCATCACGGACTTCAGCTCGTCCGGGCGGCGCCGGGTCACACCGTAGGACAGGATGCTGACCTCGTCGGCCAGGTCCGCCGGGTAGCCGATGCTGATGCGCATCATGAAGCGGTCGAGCTGCGCTTCGGGCAACGCGTAGGTGCCCTGGTGCTCGACGGGGTTCTGGGTCGCGATGCACAGGAACGGGTACGGCACCGCGATCGGGCGGCCGTCCACGGTCACCTGGCCCTCGGCCATGACCTCCAGCAGCGCCGACTGGGTTTTGGGCGAGGCACGGTTGATCTCGTCGCCCAGCAGGATGTTCGTGAAGACCGGGCCCTGGCGGAACTCGAAGCGCGAGCGGCCCTGGTCGTACACCTGCACGCCGGTCACGTCGGACGGCAGCAGGTCGGGGGTGAACTGGATGCGCTTCACCTCGGCGCCCGCGACGGAGCGGGCGATGGCCTTGGCGAGCGACGTCTTCGCGACGCCCGGCACGTCCTCGATCAGCAGGTGGCCCTCGGCGAGCAGGCACACCAGCGCGAGCCTGACCACCTCGGGCTTGCCCCGGATGAAGTCCTCGACGTTCGCGGCCAGCGCCTCGAACCTGCGCTGGAAGATCGCGGCATCGGACACTTCAGTTCCCCCAGAAACTCGTGAACAACTAGTGGATCGGGCTGCGCAACGCCGCGTTGAGCCGCGGGTACACGTCGCGCACCGCCGAATGCTCGCGCTCCCGGCCGAGCAGACGGGCGAGGCGCTTCAGGTCCTGCCGGACGGTAGCCGAGTCGACCAGCTCCGCGGCATCGAGGACCTTCGCCGCCAGCACCGACGCGTGGTCGATGTCTCCGGCGGCGGCGTAGGCGAGGGCGCGGCGGGCACCGAACCGGGCGTGCGTGCGGTGCGCGTTGTCCGGTACCAAAGACAACTGCCGGTCGAACACGTCGGCCGCCTCGCGGGACCGGCCGAGGTCGTGCATGCACCACGCCGCGACCAGGCTGTTCAGGTCCGCGCCGCTGACCGAGGCCGAGCCGATCGTCATGCCGCTCGCGGTGTCGTGCTTGTCGAGCAACGCCGCGGCACGGTCCAGAGCCCGCTGGCAGTTGTCGTAGTCGCAGGCCAGGGCGTGTCCTTGGGCCTCGCGCAACGCGGCCAGGCCCTGCACGCGCGCGGACGTGCCCGGTGCGGCCTGCGCCTGCTGGGCCAGGTCGATCGTGCCCACCGCGTCGTCGCGGTAGAGGGTGATCAGCGCCTGCCTGATGAGCGAGTACGTGGCCAGTTCGGTGTCGCCGGCCGCGGCGCCCATCTCGACGGCGTTGCGGGTCCACCACATCGCGGCCCGGTCGTCGCCCGCCTCCTGGGCCATCCAGCCGGCGTACTCGCTGTAGCGGGCGGCCAGGCCCAGCAGCTCCTCGCGCACAGGCGTCGGCGCGCCGTTGGCCATGCCGCGCAACGTGTGCGTGTGCACGGTCACCATCGGCAGCACCACGGACGGGCTCGTCGTCTGGCCCAGCTGCCTGACCTGCGCGAACAGTGACCGGAACGCCGTCAGCGTGCCGTCGTGCGCCGCCGCCGCCGAAGCGCTGCGGGGAGTCCCCAAGGTCAGTCCCAGCAACGAGGCCGCGCCCGCCGCCATCGCCTCACGCCGAGGCATCGGGACCATCCAGCTCGATCCGTCCGGAGCCATGCTCATCACCCACACTTCGCCGTCGGCCTCGACAGCTGCCGGCGGGCTCGCGGAAGCGGGCTGGTCCACAAGCGAGGCCAGACGTCCACCGGCTCCGAGAACCGCGTCACAGCGCCGGGCCAGATCAACACCTGGTTGTTTCACGCCAGTTTCGATCTTGCCCAGATAGCCCTTGCTGTAGTGGACCTGCTCCGCCAGCGACGCCAGCGACAAGCCCGCCGCGGTCCTCAAGCGCCGCAGCTCCACACCAAAGACATCCGACTGCTCAGCCATGTGGCCCCCAGACCGCGAATCGACCGTCGCAGACTAACGAACCCCCACGTCGAAGGCACAGGCCTGGCGCGTCCGCAAGGCTGACCTCTGGCTGCACGAACACGAGTCTGATCGGCCGTCCTGCCGATTCCCAGGCGTCTCCCGTCGCCTCCTGCGCCAGGAGACGGGAGACCCCTGCCTTTCCGCCTCGCGTGGCGTGATGCTGGTGTCAGCCGGCGGCGATGGTGACACGCCACCGGGCCTGGGGGGGTGGCGGCAGGACTGGGCTGGGGGCCAGGTCCTGCCGCCACAGCAAAACGTGCAGGGGGAGGGAACATGGACAGGGACTGGACGGGCGCGCCCTCCTGAAGGATCAGGCCAGATCGGGCCGGAACGCTCCCTGCAACGCCGTGGTCAGCCAGCCGAAGCGGTAGCCGTGCTGACGTTCCGCGTCGGTCATCGCGGATCTCGCGCTGTTGAGCGACCAGCTCGCCCGGCGCTGCAGGGCCAGCCACTCGCGCACGTGCCGCCCCAGCTCGCTGTCCGGGGCGACCACGACGCGTTCACCGCGGCGGGCAGCGGTCAGTGCCCCGGCCAGGCCGGGCGTGGCGCCCAGACCCAGCTCCGCGACGATCGACTCGGCCTGCCCGAGCGGGTCCGCCTCGCTGCCGGACGGCCGGGTGCGGGCGAACCAGCTGTCGAAGTGCATGCTCGGCAACGGCTCCGTGAGCTGCTCGAACGTCGGCAGGACACCCGTGATCCGAAAGGCCAGCCGCAACGCCTTGGCGACCACCTGCTCGTAGTCGCCCTCGTCGTGGTCGGGGTCGAAGCCGGCAGCGCGCATCAGCGGCAGGAGCCGGTCGCGGTCCGCGCCGCCGCGCATGTCCGGGTAGTTCAGGTTGAAGTGCGTGGTGATCTTGCCGTCGACGGCGTGGTCGAAGCTCGGCGACGCGTAGTCGTGCCGCAGCAGCGCGAACGCCTCCGTGCCCCGCGACAGCGCGTCGACGAGGTGCACGAGCTCGAAGCTGTTGGGCTGCAGCAGCACCGTCCACTCGCCCAGTGACAGCGCGGACACGACCGTCGGGTAGCTGTGCTCGAACTCGTGCAGGTCCCTGATGTCCTCCGGCGTGCGCTCCGCCAGCGTGTCCGAGTGCCCGCCGATGCGGTGCATGGCGTCGATCGGCTCGACGCCACGCACGAACGCGATCGCGAAGATCTCGCTCAGGAACGGCTGGTGGTGGTACGAGTCCGCCCAGGACAGGTCAATCCGCATGTGTTTCCCCCAGATGCAGTCCGGGGGAAAACCTTACTGCTGCGGCGCGAGGACGATCTCGAACTCGGTGCGCGTCCAGGGCTTGTCGCCGGGCTGCTCGGCGAACTTCTTGACGAGCGACTCCTTGACGCCGAACACCGCGTCGCCGATCTCCAGCTGCGGATCACCCTCGACGAAGATGTGCGTGACGAGCGTGCGGAAACCGGCCGCGGACACCATGAAGTGCAGGTGTGCGGCACGCATGGGGGAGCGGTCGGCAGCCCTGAGCAGCGCGCCCACCGGGCCGTCGTGCGGGATCGGGTACGCGGTCGGCGTCACGCCCCAGAACGAGAAGCTGCCGTCGGGCTCGGAGAACAGGTGCCCGCGGCCCGCGATCCGGTCGTCGTCGTACTGCACGTCGTAGAAGCCGTCCTCGTCGGCTTCCCACACCTCGATCCTGGCGCCCGGCACCGGGTTCCCGTCGGTGTCGCGCACGGATCCCTCGACGAGACAACGGGTTCCGGACGCGCCCGCCGCGATGTCACCGCCGTTGCCGATCAGCGGGGACTCCTCCACGAAGAAGGGGCCGAACACCGTGGCTTCGGTGGCGTTCCCGTACGCCTCGTTGTTCACCGCGATGGTCTGCATCGAGGCGCCGAGCACGTCCGACAGCAGAATGAACTCCTGCCGCTTGTCGTCGGTGATGTGCCCGGTGGCGGTCAGGAACTCGATGGCCTTCGCCCACTCCTGCTCGGTCAGCCGGACCTCGCGGATGAACGCGTGCAGATGCTTCGTCAACGCCTGCAGCAGTTCCCTGGTCCGCGGGTCCGGGGTGCGGGCGAACGAGGCGACGACCTCGTCGGTCAGCTTCTGCTCGATGTCCTGCTGGGTGGTCACGCTCGGCTCCACTCACTCGGGTTGCGGCCCGCCGAGGCAGCGGCGAGCAGTGCGGTCAGGTCGTCCTCGGTGACCGGCCGCGGGTTGGACGGGGGGACGGACGGCAGGATCAACCGGGCGGCCTCGCGGACGTCCGGCACGCCGTGCAGCACGTGCGAGGCGCCGATCTCCCCGTAGAGGGAGATCAGCGAGGTTCCCAACGCCTCCGTGATCCGGCCGGCCTGTGGTGCGGCAGGAGCGTTGAACGCCAGCACGTACGGCAGGATCGCCGTGTGCGTCTGGGCGTGCGGGAGGTTGTACGCGCCGCCCAGGACGTGGCAGATCTTGTGGTGCAGCCCGGATCCCGCGGACGCGAACGCCACGGCGGACAGGTAAGCGCCGTAAAGCGTCTGCTCCCGGCCCTCCGGACTGCCGATCTTGCGCAAGCCGCTGCCCAACGCGCGGATGCCTTCCACCGCAAGCGCTTGGTTGATCGGGTCTGCGCGCGGAGCCCACATCGAGTCGACGCAGTGGGCCAGCGCGTTGCACCCGGAGGCGATCGCGAGCTCATCAGGCAGTGACGCGGTGAGGGCCGCGTCGTAGATGACGGTGACCGGCAGGACGCGGTCGTCACTGCCGGTGGTCTTGCGCGAGGCCTCGGTCAGACCCCACACGTTGGTCGCCTCCGAACCCGCATAGGTCGTGGGCACGGCGATGATCGGCAACCCGCTGGTCAACGCGACAGCCTTGGCCAGCCCGGTCGTGGACCCTCCGCCGACACTCACCAGCAGATCGGCGTCCGCGGCCTGCTCACGAGCGCGCTCAGCGTTCTCCACCGGCACGTGCGGAGCCACGTCCGTGCACCGGATCGCTACCTGGATCTTCGACGCGACGTCCGGCGCGGTCTCCTCGGCGATCAGCATGACCCGTTGCGCGCCAAGGCGTTCGACCTCGTCCGCGAGGTTCGACGCCGCGAGCCCGGTGCCGAACCGCACCCGCTGGCCCAAAGTGACGTGTTCCCAGCTCATGCGCTCTCCTCCCGGCTGAGAACCGCGGTCAGCACGGACATCAACGAAGCCTCCGGATCAGCAGGCAAAGACCCCACCCGCCAGGCAATGTGCTTGTCCGGACGAACGAGCACGGCACCATCTTCGTCCACACCGGACAGTCGCGACCAGTCGAAGTAGAGGTCCGTGACCTCGCGCCCAGGCCCGATGACGACCGTCCGCACCGGCACGCCGAGCCGGTCGGCCGCCTTCTGCGCCGCATCGGTCCACGCCTCGCCGTTGACGCCCGTCAGCAGCGTGAACTGCCCGTACGGCACCAGATCGTGCGTGGAGAGCTTGCGCCTGCTGTCCCCGACCCACGCGTGGGGCAACCGGACTCCGGGGAACGTCGACGGCTCGTAGTACAGCTCAGGATCGCGGGAGGGCTCAGGCGCGACCGAGCCGTCCGGGACAACCGCGCTCGACGAGTACGACTGACCCATCTCCACGCCGTGCGCGTTGAACTCGTAGTTCTTCAGCTCCATGGCTTCCCGGACGGCAGCGCGTTTCGCGGCACCGGCGAGACCGGTGTCCTTGCGCTCCTCGATCCGCGCGTGCATCTGCTCGGCGGACTCGGCCGCGTCGAGACCCAAAGCCTCGAACAACGCCCCGAACTCACGCGCGGACTTGTTGGCCCGCAACACGATTTGCCGCGCCACGGGTGCCCGCTCCGCGGTGTAGCTCTCCAGCAGTTCGGAGCCTGCCTGCCCGTTCAGCACCAACGCGAGCTTCCAGGCCAGGTTGTAGGAGTCCTGGATCGACGTGTTGGACCCGAGCCCGTTCGACGGCGGGTGCTTGTGCACCGCGTCCCCTGCGCAGAACACCCGGCCGCGCTGCAACGACGTCGCGTACTGCTCGTTGTTGCCCCACAAGGAGATCCCGGTGATCTCCGCGTCCAGCGCTGGCTCACCGACCAGGTTGCGGACGATCTGCAGGGCGTCCTCGGAGGTCACCTCGGGCACACCCTGCGCGAGGTCGAAGCCCCACACGATCAGCCACTCGTTCCACGGCCGCACCATCCGCACGAGCCCGGCGCCGATGCCACCGACGTTCGCGCCGGGCTGGATCACCCAGTACAGCACCGAAGGCCGGTGCCGGCACAGCTCCGCGAGGTCGGCCTTGAACGTGATGTTCATGGACCCGGCGACGTCCATCTGCCCTTCGTACGGCAGATCGAGGTCGGCCGCCACCGCGGACCGCGCCCCGTCCGCGCCGATGAGGTACTTCGCCCGGATCGTGTACTCGGAGCCCGTGAGCCGGTTCAGCACCCGCACGGTCACCCCGTCCGCGTCCTGCGTGTGCCCCAGGTACTCGGTGCTGAACTGGGTCTGCGTGCCGCGCGCGGTGGCGTTGCGGACCAGGATCGGCTCCAGGTACGTCTGCGGGATGTCGCAGTTGTGCGACGGCGACGCCAGCTCGTGGTCGGCGTGCCGGGCGGGATGGGTGCCCCAGGTGAGGATCCGGCCGATCTCCTCACCGGCGATCGCGGTGCAGAACACCGTGTCGCCGATCAGGTGGTGCGGCGTCGCGTCGGCCAGCACCTGGTCCTCGATGCCGACGTCGCGGAAGATCTCCATCGTGCGCTGGTTGGTGATGTGCGCACGGGGCGTGTTGGCCGTCCACCGGTACTTGGTGATCATGATGTTCGGGACGCCCAGAGTGGACAGGAAGAGCGCGGCGGAGGCGCCGGCCGGACCCGATCCCACGATCAGCACGTCGGTCTCGACCGCGGTGTGCGTCGGTGGGGCGGTCTCGGCGAGGCCGTCGTGGAAGGTCACCATGCCGGAAACGGTGCCGCGTCCCGAGGTCGGTGAACGCTCAACTTTCAGACGTGGCGGAAACAGGCAAAAACTCTCGACGGTCCTGGCGAGGGGTCACTCCGAACCGCGCCTTGTACGTGCGCGAGAAGTGCGCCTGCGAGACGAACCCGTTGCGTGCCGCGACCTCGGCCAACGAGATGGGCTCGCCGAGCACGGCCCGCGCGGCATCGAGCCTGGCGTTCAGCACAGCCTGCGGCACGCTCTGCCCGGAGTTCGAGAACAGTCGTGAGAGGTGCCGCTCGGAATACCCGATGGCGGCGGCGATCCGGCCCGCGGACAGGTCCTGGTCGGCCAGATGAGCGGCGATGAACGCGTGCGCGGCGGCCAGATCCGCGGCGGCCGAGCACCCGCCGCCGAGCAACGTGCCGAGCAGGTCCGTGGCAACGCTCTCCAGCCCGTCCCAGTCGGCCGGCCCGCCGCGCAACGCCCCGGACAGCGCCGTCACCAGCGCCCGCGCGTGCGCGTCGTGCTGGAAGCTGAACACCTGCGGCTTCACGGTTCCCGGCCTGATCTCGCGCAGCAACGACCGCGGCGCCTTCAACACCAACTCGGTGAGGCCGTGTGCGAAGGTCCGCCGGAACGGCTGGTCCCCGTCCACCACGAGCGCCTGGCCGGGAACGATCAGCGAGGTCCCGCCGCGATGCGAGAACTGGTTCTCACCGGACAGCGAGAAGTAGACGACCACCCCGTCGGCCGGGTGCAGGGCGATCTGCCGGACGTCCCGGTCGACGGCGTGCGGGGTGCCGGCCACCCGCGCCACCTGCAGGCGCGGCAGCGTCAGGTTGACCTCGGTGCCGTCGAACGAACCGAACGGCTCGGCGCGCAGGCCCACCAGAGCGCGGGCGTTGTGCTCCTCCCACCCGGTCAGCCTGCGCGAGCTCGGGAGGTCAAGCGTGCGGAACCTGGTCAGGCCGTGCACAGCTGCCATCCCACCAAGATAACCCCAGCTCAAACGCGGGCGATGAACTTGATCTCGATGAGCTGCTCGGCCAGCGCGAGCCCAGGCGTGCCCACCAGAGTGCTGGCCACCTGCGGATCCGGCCTTCCGTACGCCTCCTTGCGCACCGGCCCGGCCGCGGCGAACGCCGCCGGGATGTCGAGCACGTACAGGACCTCCTCCACGACGTCGTCCAAAGAAGCACCGAACCGCGACAGCAGCTCCGCGGCGTTCACGTACGTCTGCCGCATTTGCGCCTCCATCGCGGAGAAGTCCGTGACACGGCCGTCCACGACCGGAGCCGGCGCCACGAAGTCGGCACCGGAGTGCGACAGCTGCCCGGAGAGGTAGATGGTGTCGCCGTGCTTGACGGCCTGCATGTAGCCGTACGTCTCTTCCCAAGGCACACCGAAGTTCTGAGTTTCCATGAGATCAAGCGTCGCGAAACCGCCCACTGCACGACACCAGCGACGGTGCCGGAAACCGCAAGGATCGTGACAACGGGCGTACTGTCCGAAAGATGCTGTCCGTCGCGATCCTGGCGCTGCCGAACGTGATCCCGCTCGACCTCAGCATCCCGGCGCACGTGCTCGGCACGCAGGACGGCTACGACGTCAGCGTCTGCACCGAGGACCTCACGGGGCTGAAGCGAGCGGACATCGTCGTCGTGCCCGGCTACGAGGACCCGGAACAGCCACCAGGAGACGAGTACCTCGACGCCCTGCGCGAGGCAGCCGATCGCGGCGCGCGAATGGTGGCCATTTGTACCGGCACCTTTGCCCTCGCGGCCACAGGTCTGCTCGACGGCCGCGACGCCACGACGCACTGGAGGTACCTCGACAGCCTGCGCGCGCTGCACCCGTTGGTGAAGGTGCACGAGAACAGGCTGTTCGTCGAGGACGGAAACCTCCTCACGTCCGCGGGCGCGGGGGCCGGCATCGACGCGTGCCTGCACCTGATCCGCACCGACTTCGGCGTGGTGGCGGCACATGAGGCGGGCAAGGACGTCGTCGCCTCACCAGCGAGGGACGGCGCGCAACCGCAGTACGTCGACGTGCTGAGCCCGGTCCGCGCGGATCTCTCGCCGATCCGCGAGTGGGTCATGGCGCACCTCGGCGACGCGATCACCGTGGACGCCATGGCCGAACGCAGCCACCTCGGCCGCCGCACGTTCATCCGCCACTTCGAACGCGAGACCGGCCTGTCGCCGATGCGCTGGGTGATGCTGCAACGGATCCTGAGCGCACGCCGGCTGCTGGAGACTTCGGACTGGTCAGTGGACCGAATCGCCGCCGCCACCGGCTTCGGCACCGGATCGAACTTCCGCTCGGTGTTCCGGCGCGAGGTCGGCACCACCCCGACGGCGTACCGCAAGGTGAATTCGGCGAATAGCGATTGGTAACGGAAAGCAACCGTCGGTTGCACTCCGTTTCCTCTTAGAATACTTCACCTGGAATGTCAAGCCGCTGCAATAACCACTGCGTTTGTGGTGTGTTGCCGCAGAAAGCCCAGCCGGGCTTGCTCTGCCCGCAAGACGTATCGGTGACCGTTCTACCTGCGAGAGCGTGTTCACGCACCACAACACGGGTTCATCTCAAGGAGCCGAATCCGGCGAGAGGGGGTGTTGCGACGGGTGGGTGACTGAGTAGTCTCTACGCGCCCCCAAGATCATCGCCGGTTGATCGTGTTGATCACGCGATGCTATCTTTCCGTCGCCAATTCGGGTGCTCGTGGAGCGTTGTGAAGCTGAAGAACGTGCCTGAGACGAATTACAAGACAATTCGTTCCCGGCTCACTGGTGTCGTGGTGGTTCCCAGCGTCGTCCTGCTCGCCATGTGGGCGCTGTTCTCCTCCTACACGGTGTTCGAGGGGCTGTATCTCCAGCTCGTCGCGTCGGGCGTGAAGGACGCGTCGATTCCGGCGGTGCAGACGTTCGCGTCGCTGCAGAAGGAACGCGAGCTGAGCATGACGAGCCTGAGCCGGCCCGGCTCGAGCACGTCGGCGTTGCTCAAGCAGCAGCAGTCGACCGACGCGGACGTCGGCAAGATGAAGACCGCGTTCGCCGAGCTCGCCTCCAAGGCGCCGCAGGAGATCGTCGACGGGATCGGCAAGCTCAACGGACTGCTGGACCAGCTGCCGGACGTGCGGGAGCGGCTCGAGTCGGGCGCCGCCTCCAAGGACGAGGTCTACCGCTACTACAACAGCCTGCTCGACTCCGGCGCCGCGCTGTTCACGACGCAGGCCCGGATCGTGCCCGACGCCGAGACCGTCGGTGCCGCGCTGCTCGCTCCCCAGTCGTTCCAAGCGGTCGACGCGATGTCGCGGTCCGGTTCGCTCGCCGCCGCCGCGTTGTCGGTCGGCAAGTTCACGCCGGAGGAGCACCGGGAGTTCGTCCAGCTCGTCGGCGCGTACCGGTCGCAGCTGGCCGCGATGGAGCCCTACGTCCTGCCGAACGTGCGCGACCACTACAAGCAGATCACCGCGAGCGCGCAGTGGCAGCAGCTGGCCGGCTTGGAGAACAAGCTGCTCCAGACCGCGGAACGCCCGATCGGCAACCAGGTCACCCTCGCCGACTACGAGACCGCCAGCCGTGCCGTGTCGACCGAGCTGACCTCGATGGTGGAGCAGCAGTCGATCGGCGCGGTCAACGTCGCGATGGCCAACGGTGAGAGCAAGTTCACCACCGTGCTGATCGGCAGCCTGATCGCGCTCGTCGCGGTGATCGTCGGGATCTTCCTCGCGGTCCGCATCTCCAGCCGCCTGGTCAACAAGGCGTTGATCGTCCGGCTGACCTCGCTGAAGAGCGACTCGCTCAAGCTCGCGCACGAGAAGCTGCCGGACATCGTCGAGCGGTTGCGCGAGGGCAAGCACATCGACATCGACGCCGAGGTGCCGCCGCTGGACTACGGCAACGACGAGATCGGCCAGGTGGCCGACGCGTTCAACGCCGCCCAGTACACCGCCGTCGCCGCGGCGGTGAAGGAGTCGCAGACCCGCGAAGGCGTGAACCGGGTCTTCCTCGACATCGCGCGCCGCAACCAGGGTCTGGTGCACCGCCAGCTGAAGATCCTGGACAAGCTGGAGCGCGAGGAGGAGAACCCCGACCACCTCGACGCGTTCTTCCAGCTCGACCACCTGGCGACGCGCGCCCGCCGCAACGCCGAGAACCTGATCATCCTGACCGGTGAGCAGCCGGGCCGGCAGTGGCGCAAACCCGTGCGGATGCTGGACGTCGTGCGCGCGGCCGTCGCGGAGACCGAGCAGTACGCGCGGGTCAAGGTGAACCCGGTGCCGGAGGTGGCACTCGCCGGTGCCGCCGTCGCCGACGTGATCCACCTGATCGCCGAGCTGGTCGACAACGCGACGTCGTTCTCGTCGCCGCGCTCGCAGGTCGAGGTGCACAGCAGCGAGGTGCCGCAGGGTCTCGTGATCGAGATCGAGGACCACGGTCTCGGCATCAAGCCCGAGGACCGCGAGCAGCACAACAAGATGCTGACCGCGCCGCCGGACTTCGAGGCCATGCGCCTGCGCGGCGAGTCCCGGCTCGGCCTGTTCGTCGTCGCCCGGCTGGCGGCCCGGCGCGGCATCCACGTCGAGCTGCGCGACTGCCCGTCCGGCGGCACGATCGCGCTGGTGCTCGTCCCGGCCGACCTGATCGTCGGCGAGGCGGGGGTGGCCGATCCCGCGGACTCCCCGCAGATGGTGCCGAAGCCGACGTTCCGGCAGCAGTCGCTCGCGCAGGCCGCGCTTCCGGTGGCCGAGGACGTCGTGCTCGACGCGCGGCCCACCAACGAGCTCAACGAGTTCTGGGCAGGGGGAGTGGACCAGGGCTCCCGCCCAAAAGTCTTCGCAGAGGACAAGGACCTCGACAGCGGGAGCATCGTCGGCGTGCTGCCGCCGCAGGACCACCAGGCGGGCCTGTGGCCGGCCGACGACGCCCCCGAAAACGCCAGGGACGGTGACGACTCGCGCCAGGACAACCGGCCGGAGCTGCCCCGGCGCCGCAAGCAGCAGCACCTCGTGCCGCAGCTGGCCAACGACGACCACCGGCCCGACCTCGACTTCGCCGAGGCGCACACCGAGGAACGGGCCGAACGCACCCGCGACGGCATGTCGGCCTTCCAGCAGGGCACCCGAGACGCCCGCCAGGCCGACGACGCCGTCGAACCGTGATGACTCCAACGACTGAAAGGGCTCTTTCCGTGGACGACGACCTGACCGGCGGGCATCCCGAGCTCAACTGGCTGCTCGACGACCTCGTCGCCAGAGTGGTCGGTGCCAGGCACGCGGTGGTGCTCTCCGCGGACGGTCTGCTGCTCGCTCGCTCTCCCGAGCTGTCCAAGGACGACTCCGACCACCTCTCCGCGATGGCGTCGGCGTTCCAGTCCCTGGCCCGCGGCACGGGGCGGCACTTCGGCGGCGGCCAGGTCCGGCAGACCATCGTGGAGATGGAGCGCGCGCACCTCTTCGTGACCGCCGCGGGGCAGGGCGCCTGCCTCGCCGTCGTCGGTGACGAGGAAGCGGACATGGGCATGATCGCCTACGAGATGAACATGCTCGTGAAGCGCGTCGGCGCCTACCTCTCGTCGGCACCGCGCACACTCGCGTCGCCTCGCGTGCCGGGGCTCTCGTGAGTCCCCGGTCGTCGGACTGGTGGTACGACGAGGCCGCCGGTCCGCTCGTCCGTCCCTACGCGTTGGTGAGCGGTCGCACCCGGCCGACGTGGGGCCGGCTGAACCTCGCGACCCAGGTGCGGGCGATCCGCAGCTCCTCCGACACCAGCGCGCTCTCCGTCGAGCACCTGGAAATCCTGAAGATGTGCCGCAAACCGCTGTCCGTGGCGGAAGTCGCCGCCTACCTGCACGCGCCGCTCGTGGTGGCGAAGGTGTTGCTGAGCGACCTGATCCAACGTGGTGACGTGATCACCAGCGACGCCTCACGGATGGCGGTCGCGCCGGACCGGAACCTACTCCAGAAGGTGCTTGATGGCGTCCGTGCAATCTGAGGAACTGACCGTTCCCTCGTCGGTCAAGATCGTGGTGGCGGGTGGGTTCGGCGTCGGCAAGACGACGCTGGTCGGCGCGGTCAGCGAGATCACGCCGTTGCGGACCGAGGAGCTGCTCACCGAGGCGGGCACGCAGATCGACGACCTGGCCGGCGTCGAGGGCAAGACCACGACGACGGTGGCGCTCGACTTCGGCCGCATCACGATCAACCCCGAGGTCGTGCTGTACCTGTTCGGCACGCCGGGCCAGGACCGGTTCTGGTTCATGTGGGACGAGCTGTCGTACGGGGCGATCGGCGCCGTCGTGCTGGTCGACACGCGCCGGCTCGACGGCGGGTTCGGGGCGATCGACTTCTTCGAGCGGCGCGGGATCCCGTTCGTGATCGCGGTGAACTGCTTCGAGGGCAGCCACTCCTACACCGAGGACGAGCTGCGGGCCGCGCTGGACGTCGCCGGCACCGTGCCGATGGTGTTGTGCGACGCCCGTGACCGCGAGTCGTGCAAGGTGGTGCTGGCCCGCGTGATCGAGCATGCGATGAGCAAGCTCGATCCCGCGATGGCCTGAACTACTTCACTTTTTCGAGTTTGCAACGGAACGGCCGCAGCATGACGGGTGCCTCGGTGAGTCGATAACCGGGCACCCGTTCGGGGTTCTTGGCGATTCCCGCGAGCGTCTCGGCCACGTACTCCAGGTGGCTGCGGGTGTAGACGCGGCGCGGGATCGCCAGGCGCACCAGCTCGAACGGGGCGGGCGAGAGCAGCTCACCCTCCTCGGTGATCTCGCCGAGGTAGAGCGAACCCAGTTCGGCACAACGGATTCCGCCCGCGAGGTACAGCTCCGACGCGAGCGAGTGGCCGGGGAAGTGGTGCGCCGGGATGTGCGGGAACAGCCTGCCCGCGTTGAGGTACACCGCGTGCACGCCGGTCGGCCGCACACTGTCCACTCCGGCCTCTCGCGCGCAGTCGGCCAGATATTCAGTCGCCGCAGCCCTTTCGCGGAGGTAGAGGGGTTCGGTCACCTCGATCATGCCCTGGGCGCACATGTCGAGGTCGCGGCCGCTCAGCCCGCCGTAGGTGCGGAACCCCTCGGTGGCCATCAGCATCAGCTCGCACTGCTTGGCGAGTGCGGGGTCGTTGACCGCGAGCATCCCGCCGATGTGGGCGATGCCGTCCTTCTTCAGGCTCGCAACGCATCCGTCGGCGAGCCGGAACGCCTTCTTCGCCACCTCGCGCGGAGTGTGTTCGCGGTACTTCTCCTCCCGTTGCGTGACGAGCCAGGCGTTCTCGGCCCACCGCGCCGCGTCCAGGATGAACGGCACGCCGTGCTTGCGGCACAGCTTGCTCGCCTTCTTGATGTTCGACATCGACACCGGCTGCCCGCCGCCGCCGTTGTTGGTGATCGTCATGAGCACCAGGCCGACGTCCTCCGGGCCGCTCAGGGCTTTTTCGAGGGCGACGAGATCGATGTTGCCCTTGAACGGCGCGTCGCTGTCGAGATCCTTCGCCTCGGGGCAGGGGAGGTCGCGCACGACGCCGCCCGCGATCTCCACGTTCGCGCGGGTGGTGTCGAAGTGCGTGTTGCTGATGGAGAGCTGGCCGGGCTTCAGCAACGCGCCGAACAGGATCCGTTCCGCGGCACGGCCTTGGTGCACAGGGAGGATGTGCTCGTAGCCGGTGAGGTCCTCGGCCACGTCGCGGAACCGCGCCCAGGACCGGGAGCCCGCATAGGTTTCGTCGCCGCGCATGCCCGCGGCTTGTTGTTCGGCGGACAGCGCGCCGGTGCCGGAGTCGCTCAGCAGGTCGATCGTGATGTCGTCCGCGGTGAGGTTGAACTGGTTGTAGCCGCCCTCGGCGTAGCGGCGCTCCCGGTACTCGCGGGTGGTGATGGGGATCGGCTCGACGACCTTGATGCGGTACGGCTCCACGGACTTGCCTTTCTCAAAGCGACATTGCTGTTGTTCGTGCGGGTGTTACGTCATAGGCCTCGGAGGACAGGTAGACCGTGACTCCGGGACGCGGGCGGCCCAGTCGCAGCGAGACGTGGGCGATCAGGCCGACGCCGTCCGCGAGCGGTCTGCGGACCATGCTCGCGAGCGCCATGACGAACGGGGCGGTGTCGAGCCCGCATCTCGCCATGATCGCGAGAACGCGCTCACACGCCTCCAGGTCGTCCCGCACGTAGTCGCGGACCGGGATGTAGAGCGAGTAGCCGCTCGGCCGGTCCGTGTCGCCGGACATGAAGGTGTAGCTGGACATCAGCGGGCGGCCGGTGAACGGCCCGGTGCCGCCGCAGGCCAGTGCGACGACGTCGGAGAGGAGCTTCTGGTCGATGTCCGGGGTGGCCGCGGCCGCGACGACCACGTCCGGAATCTCGGCGGCCTCGTGCGCCACGTAGGTCTTCACCCGCGCCTGTTCCTCGTCGGTCAGGTCGAGCGCGAAGAACGAGAACCGGTCCCGGCCGGGGCGTCGCAGAGCGTGACCGGTCACCGTGTCGTAAGCCGCGCCGAGACCGAGCCTCGTGAGTGCCTCGCGCACCACGGAGGTCGCGCTCTCACGACCGCGCACCTCCGGGTTGAGGTAGACCTTGATCGTGGGTGCCACGTCCGGCTGGACGATCAGCGAGTACCAGAACGCGAACGCCCCCTGCGGGTTCTCGGGGAGGAACAGGTCGCGCACCTCGTCGAGCCGACGGACGTCGAGCTGGTGCCGGACGGCCAGCTGTTCGAGCACGCCGAGCGCCGCGCCGACGTTGGCCCGCAGGTCGGGCTCCTCCTGCTCGGCGAGCGACTCGACGATCATGCGGACCGAGGGCGGTTCGTGCTGGGCCAGGGCCACCGAGAATTCGACCGGGGTGTGGTCGTCGGCGACGTGGGAGGGCCAATGCGGAACTGCCGAGAGCGGTCGCTCACTGCCAGGTCCCAGCGCCTCAGCCAGCAGTTTCATCGCTCTTTCCGCCGAATCCGCTAATCCGACGGCACGCAGCAGTATCTGCAGTTGTGCAACTGCGAAATCGCGTATTGAGACGGCGGGCACGCTCAAGACGGGGCTCTCCTGATCGGCCGGGGAATCAGGGCGGGGTGCAATCCGATCGGGGTGGAATCGCGAGGTGAATTCTCTCAACCGCCTACATGCCCTGGTCAAGAGCCAGAGGGGTTGCGTGCGGCACTCTGCGCTGTGATGAGGATTGCACTGCACGGCCTATTGACGAAGTGCGTATTCCCTGATGACCCCGGCATTCCGGGAGTGTGAATGGTGACATGCAGTGGTGAATTGCTTTGACCGCTGTACATGTGCTATGCAGGGTCGCTTGGATTCGAATGAATGGCGTCTGTGTCGCTAATCGTTTCGCGCTAACGCACTCGAAATTCGATCAGTCGCGCTACATGTTTCCCGGTCGCGGTCCCGGCGCTCCGTCCTATCATTTGGGGTCGAACCAGACCGGTCCGGGATGCATCGCAAATATATGAGAAAAACTCGCTAACGTTCGGTCGCGACGGGCGACCAGTGGGTGTACATGATCCACTCACTAGGAGCACCAATGCGTTTCCCTGCTGCGGTGGCGGCTGCCCTCGTGCTGGCCGCACTGCCCTTACCGGCGGCCCAGGCCGCCGGGTGCGTCTGGACCGCGTCCGGAATGCCCACTCACCCGCACGTCCGCAACGAGCGCGTCACGGGGATCTCCCCGGACGGCTCGATCTCCGTCGGTCACGCCATCAACGTCGACTTCAACGTGCTGAACGGCATCCTCTGGTTCGGCACCACGCCGTCCGCGATGGCGGAGGTGCTCTCCGGTCCAGGTGTCGACAACGTGCCGTTCGACGTGACCGACTCCGGTGTCGTCGCCGGCTACGCCTACGACAACAACACCGACACGTCAGCGGCGTATCGCTACCACGTCCAGGACGGCACCTACGAGTGGTTGCAGGCGCCCCACCACAACGGCGCGGCGAGCTACATCAACGAGCGCGGCGATGTCGCCGGCTGGCTCCACGAGGGCAATGACGGTGTGACCGTGGTCTGGCCGGCCGGCTCGACGCAGCCGGTGGTGATCGGGCCGGGGACGCCCGTCGGGCTCGACGAAGCCGGGCGCGTCGTCACGACCAAGGGCCAGATCTGGTCCCCGGACGGCAAATCCGTGCGGATCAAGGACACCAGGGGTGCGCGCCCCTGGGCCTTCGCGGGCGATCACGTGGTCGGCTCCGTCGGCGGCGACCTCATCGAATGGAACCTCCAGGGCAAGGTCACCCGCGTCATCGACGGTGGCGCGGGGTCGATCGAGGCCGTGAACGCGACCGGTCTGATCGTCGCGTCGCACGAGATCGGCGACGGTCACCCGAACTGGGCGATCTGGGACGAGAACGGGCCGCAGGACCTCCGCGGCGCCTACATCGCGGGCATCACCGACTCCGGCGTCGCGTACGGGGA
This sequence comes from Lentzea sp. NPDC006480, assembly GCF_040611995.1. Classification (NCBI taxonomy): domain Bacteria; kingdom Bacillati; phylum Actinomycetota; class Actinomycetes; order Pseudonocardiales; family Pseudonocardiaceae; genus Lentzea; species Lentzea sp. NPDC006480. The sequence continues at coordinate 3,949 of NZ_JBEXPJ010000130.1, read as the reverse complement.
GAACGGCTCGGGCGGGGCGACCTTCCGCTGCGTCTGATTCTGCGGAAAGTGCTGCCCGGCCTGAGGTTTCGCCCAGGCCGGGCAGTTCCCGGTGGTGTACGGCGCGCTCCGGTCTGTTGACGGTTCGTCGTCACCCGTGGCACCATCCTTCTCGTGATCTACTGACACCCACACCGGCACGCGACTGCGGCCCGCGCTTGTGCTGAGCGCTGAGTGCCCGGCGTGTCTCTCCGTTTCCGATCTTCCTTCGGCGGATGGGTGCCTCTTGTCGAACATTCCCTTTTTGCATGCCCAAAATCTGGTGAAGTCCTACGGCTCGATCCGTGTGCTGGACGGGGTTTCCCTGACGGGATCGCCTGGTCAGCGCATCGGGCTGGTGGGTGAGAACGGTGCCGGCAAGTCGGCGTTGCTGCGGATGCTCGCGGGCGTCGAGGAACCGGACGACGGTGTCGTGGCACGGCCCGCGGACTGCGGTTTCCTTTGGCAGGAACTACCTTTCTCGGCTGACGCGTCGGTTCAGGACGTGCTGGACGACGCGCTGGCCGAGATCCGCGCGGTCTCCGCGCGGCTCGACTCGCTGGCGTCCTCTTTGGAGGATCCGGCCGCGCTGGCCGAGTACGGCGACCTGCTGGAGTGGGCGCAGGACCACGACCTGTGGGACGCGGACCGCCGGGCGGAGCTGGTGCTGGCCGGACTCGGTCTATCCGATGTGGACACCTCGCGCCGGCTGGACACGTTGTCCGGCGGGCAGCGGTCGCGGATCGGATTGGCGGCGCTGCTGATCCGGCAGCCGCGGGCGATGCTCCTCGACGAGCCGACGAACCACCTCGACGACGAGGCGGTGTCGTTCCTGGAGGGGCAGCTGAGCGGGTTGCCAGGAACTGTGGTCGTGGCGTCGCACGACCGCGTGTTCCTGGACGAGGTGTGCACGGACATCGTGGACCTCGATCCGGCGCGTGGTGGCGTGACGCGGTACGGCGGCACCTACACGGATTACCTTGAGGCGAAACGACTTGAGCTCGTCCGGTGGGAGCAGCGGTACGCGCAGGAACAGGACGAGCTCCAGTTGCTGCGCGTCTCCGTCGAGGTGACGGCGCACCAGGTCAACCACCAGCGCGCGATCAAGGACAACAACAAGGTCGGCTACGACCGGCACGGCGGCCGGGTGCAGAAGCAGATCTCGCGGCGGGTGCGCAACGCGCAGCAGCGGCTGGACGAGCTGACCCGCGACCAGGTCCGCCGTCCTCCGGCGCCACTGCGGTTCACCGGTGCGATGACCGGTGTGAGCGCGGCAAAGCTCGCGTTGTCGTTGCGGGACGTGCGGTTGGGCGGCCGGCTCGACATCGGCCGGCTCGACGTCTCGACGTCGTCGCGGCTGATGATCACCGGTCCGAACGGGGCCGGCAAGTCGACTCTGCTGCGGATCCTGGCCGGCGCGCTCACACCGGACGCCGGTGACGTGCACCGGGTGCAGGGCGTGCGGGTCGGGTTGCTGGAGCAGGACGTGGTCTTCCCGGACCTGTCCCGATCGGCACGGCAGCTGTACGCGCAGGTGGCCTCCTCGGTTTCCTTGGCACAGCTGGGGTTGCTGGCCTCCCGGGACCTCGACCGGCCGGTGGGGGAGCTGTCGGTCGGGCAGCGGCGCCGGGTGGCGCTGGCGTTGCTGATCGCGCGGCCGCCGGACGTGCTGCTGCTCGACGAGCCGACGAACCACCTGTCGCTGAGCCTCGCCGCGGAGCTGGAGGACGCACTGAAGGCGGCACCTGGCGCCGTGGTCATCGCGTCGCACGACCGCTGGCTGCGGCGCAACTGGGAGGGCCCGTCGCTGGCTCTGTCCGCCGGTCGCGTCGCCTGAAACCTCTGACATCTGAAAGGGGGCTTCCTTGTCAGGTCAGCTCATTCTTCGGTCGGTCAGCAAGTCCTTTGCTCACCACCGCGTGCTCGATGCCGTCTCGCTGACGGTCAGGCCGGGCGAAAAACTCGGCGTAGTAGGAGAAAACGGGTCCGGCAAGTCGACTCTGCTGCGGCTGATCGCCGGGCAGGAGACGCCGGACGACGGCTCGGTCACCGTCATCGCCGATGGTGGGGTCGGGCATCTCGGGCAGGTGCTCGGGCTGCCGGACTCCGCTTCGGTCGGTGCCGCGATCGATGCCGCCCTGGTCGAGATTCGGTTGCTGGAACAGCAGATCGCGGACACGGCGGTGCGGCTCGGTAACGCCACTTCGGCTGAGTTGGCTGGGTACGGGGAGTTGCTCACCGCGTTCGAGCTGCGGGACGGCTACTCCGCCGACGCTCGGGTGCGGGCCGCCATGTCCGCGCTGGGCATCGGCGACCTCGGTCTGGATCGCGAGCTCGGCACGTTGTCCGGTGGGCAGCGGGCCAGGCTGGCGCTGGCCGGGGTGCTGTCCGCCGAGCCGGAGCTGCTGCTGCTCGACGAGCCCACCAACCACCTCGACCAGCAGGCACTGTCTTGGCTGGAGGACCGGTTGCGGGCCCATCGGGGCACGCTCGTGGTGGTGACGCACGACCGGCTGCTGCTGGAGTCCGTGGCCACCGCGATCGTCGAGGTCGATGGTGACCGGCAGTCTCTTTCCCGCTACGGCAACGGTTATGCGGGTTACCTCGCGGAGAAGCGGGCGGCTCGGCAGCGCTGGGAACAGGCGTACGCGGAGTGGGTTGCCGACATCGCGCACTGGACGGAGTGGCGCGGGACGACTGCCTACAACGTGGCGCCGGGGCGGGCGATCAAGGACCACAACAAGTGCAAGTACAACGGGGACGGGCGGCGCGTGCAGGCGTCGATCTCCACTCGGGTGCGCAGTGCTTCCGAGAGGCTGGAGCGGTTGCGGGCCGATCCCGTGCCCCGGCCGCCGGATCCGCTGCATCTGAACGCTCCACTCGGTGCCGGTGTGCGTGAGGGAGCGGTCCTCGAACTCAGGGAGGCCTGCGTTGGTCAACGACTGCGGGTGGACTCGCTCGTTGTCGAAGTGGGGCAACGGTTGCTCGTGACCGGTCCGAACGGCGCGGGCAAGTCGACGTTGCTCGACGTGCTGGCGGGCGTGCTCGTGCCGGATCGCGGCACCCTCGCCCAGCACGGCGCGGTCGGGTACCTGCCGCAGGAGACCGCGGTGCGGCACCCTCGCCGCACGGTGCTGGCCGAGTTCGCCCGCGGTCTACCGGGAGCTCCGGAGGACCACGCATCGCGGCTGGCGTCGTTGGGACTGTTGCGGGAGAACGACTTCGCCACCCCGGTCGGGGCGTTGTCGATCGGGCAACGGCGCAGGCTCGCACTCGCCCGGCTGCTGCGGCAGGAGTGGGACGTGCTGCTGCTCGACGAGCCCGCGAACCACCTGTCGCCCGCTCTGGTGGAGGAACTGGAGGCCGCGCTCGCCGGCTACCGCGGTGCCGTGGTCGTGGTGTCGCACGACCGGTTGCTGCGGGAGCGGTGGCAGGGCGGCGAGCTGGAGCTGGCTCAGGGCCGGGTGCTCGTGCCGGCCTGAAGATATCGTTCCGACTCGCGGTGATCACCGCTGAACATTTGGGGGATGAAATGCAACTGGTGACTGAGACCGAAGAACGCACGACCCGGACGCCCGCCGGTCTGATGGCCGGTCTCGCCGCGCCCAGCCAGGGCAGCGCGCAGATCAGCACGTGGCGCGTCGAGATGGCCGAGGACGTCGACTCTCCGCTGCACCTGATCGACGCCGACCAGATCTGGATGCCGATCTCGGGCACCTGGGAGTTCACCGTCGGCGACGAGACCGTGCGGGCCACGACGGGCCAAACCGTTGTCCTGGAAGCGAACGAGCCCAGGCGGTTCCGCGCTGTCGGTGGTCCGGCGCAGGCGCTCGTGGCGATGCCGGCGAGCGGCCAGGCCGGTGCTCCCGGCAGCGACGCCCGGCAGAGCCTGCCCTGGGCTGACGAACACCGTGATGGCGGCGATGGGTGC
>NZ_JBEXPJ010000129.1:0-25472 GCF_040611995.1 Lentzea sp. NPDC006480 | reverse complement strand
GATCCGCACGGTGCCGGAGTCGCAGATCGTCGAGACGTTGCTGGCGGAGGCGGCCCGCATCGCCGAGGAGATGGGCGTGGACATCGAGGCGTGACCGTCAATCCACGGTTTCACACGAGACGCGCGGTGGCCACGAATCCGTGCGCAGGATTTCGAGGACGAACGCCCGGGAGACCAAAGCGGTGCGATTCGGTGCTTCCAGCTTGTCGGACATGACACGGACGTGATAATCGATGGTTTTCGAACTGAGGTACAGCTCTCTCGCCAGCCGCCCGCTGGAGACACCGGCCGCGACCCCCTCCAGGATCTTGGCCTGGACGGAACTGAGAGTCCAGCAGGCCGAATGGTGGTCGCAGTTCCGCACGTCGTTCTGCACGTTAAACATGGCACCGATTCCATTCCCTTGGAACAGCTTCGAGGTACGACCGTGACAACGTTGGCACGTGATACCGGGACGTCCTTGCCGGAAGCGGCCGACGCGCTGCTCAAGTCACTGCACGAGGACCTGAGCGGGCTCGCGGCCAGCGCCCGGCTGGACGCGGTCCTGTGTCTGCTGGAGGCGGCCCGGCTGACGCTCGCGGGCGACGATCCCGACCAGATCCGCGCGACCATGCGCGCCGCGTCGCTGTCGGTGCGCGGTTACCTGTGGGCGAACCCATGCCTCAGCCCTGATCGCTGACTCGGTCGGCGAAGGCCGTCCAGAACCGCGCGTTGTGCCGCGCCAGCTCGGCGATCGCACCGGCGCAGTGGGCCGGGATGTCCTGCACGGGCGGAGCCGCCTCGCCGGTCACGGTGTGCGTGTCCAGCCACCGGAGCAGGGCGCGGCCGGCCTCGGTGAGCCGCAGCGACGGGTCCTTGCACAGGGTGCGCATGATCGCGACGGGATCGGGCTCCGCCGGGTCTTTCCTGGGCGGGGGAACGGGATCCTCGCCGCAGCTGATCCGGTTGCGCACGTCCAGTACCGTGGACGGGGCGATGCCCGCCGCCTTGGCGATGTCGCGCAACGACCGGTCCGGATCGGCCCGCATCAGCTCACCGGCCAGCCTGCGCCCGTCCGAGCTGTCGAGCGGGCGGCGCCTGCCGTCGCGGCCGATCCGGGTGTTCGACCGCGCGCCGTCGACAGTCGAACGCCGGCGGATCTCGCCGACGGTGCTCGCGGTCAGGCCGCTGACCAGGGCGATCCACCGGTCCGACCGGGCCGGGTGGGTCGTGATGATCCGCGCGGCGGCCGCCTTGCGATCGGCGACCGACAGCGGCAGCCCGTTGGCCGTGTTCGCCTCGACCGCGAGCACGAACGCGTCGTGCTCGTCGCCGTCGAAGAATTGCGCCTCGATGTGGTCGCGGCCGTTCAGCTCCGCGGCCCGCACCCGTTGCACGCCGTCGATCACGCACATGGTGCGGCGGTGCACGATGATCGGCGGTACGCGGGAGTTCGTCCTCGCCAGCACGCGGACGTGCTCGGAGGTCACGCCGGTCGTCCGCGGCGAACCGCCGAGCCGCAGCCGGCTGATGGCCACCATCTCGGTCGGCACGACACCTGCCTGGTAGTCGCACCACGGGGACGCCTGTTCCTGGTCGCCGCGTTCAACGCCCTGATTTCTCATCAAAGCCGTCCTCCGGTACGAGATCGATCCCGTTGACCCGACAACTCGACCGTCCAGAAAGGACGAAACCGCACCGCTTTTTCGCCAGACGTTCGACCATTTCCGACTCATCCTCGACATTACGAAAGAACTGAGTCACGGGTCAACAGTCGAGGTCGGAGTGCCACTAATACTGTGGTAGGCCCGCGTAGTGGGTCGGTCTGCGCCGAGGTAAATGCCCGAAGGTACGGCCCAATTGAGACGAGTGGACCGGGCGGTCACGGGGGCTGAATTTGTCGACGTCAAACGTGCGACCGGAATTTAAACACACTGACAGCAGCTCGACATGTCCAGTTGAGACACTAGAACCAATGGTTCAGCGCACCGGCCAGCTCCGCCCGGAACCGGATGCCGAGCTTGCGGTAGGAGTTCGTCAGGTGCTTCTCCACGGCTCTGGTGCTCACCGAGAGCGTGTGCGCTATCTCCTGGTTCGACTGGCCGGCCACCGCGAGCGCCACCACGCGCCGTTCGGTGCGGGTGAGTTCGGCACGCCGGACCTCGCCGCGCAGATGACTGCGGGCCTGCCGTGCCAGCCGCTCGTCGCCGCATTCGCCCGCGATGTCAAGACACCGCCGCAGGTGCTCGGTGCCGGCCCGCTCGTGCTTCTCCCGCAGCCGCAACCCCAGCGCCAGGTGGGCGCGTGCCAGCTCCAGCCGGTCGGCTGAGCTGGAGAGCGCGTCCACGGCCGCGTGCAACAGGTCCACGCCCGCGGTTCCCTCGGTCAGCCCGCCGAGCACGCGCAGCGTCCGGCCGACGCCGGCCGGGGCACCCCATTCGACCGCGCGTTCGTGTTCTTCCTCGGCGAGGTTCATCGCCGCCGTGATGTCTCCGAGCTGCTGGTGCAGCCGGGCGGCCGTGGTGCGCCACGGGAAGAGCACGACGTTGCGCCAGCCCAGCTGGTCGAGCTGACGGCCCGCGTGCGTCAGGCCGCGCAGACCACCCCGCACGTCCCCCGCGGCGACCTCGTCCGCGGCCCGCGCCAGGTCGAGAACCAGTGCGGTGCCGGGGTTGTCCACCCCGGCCAGGCTGAGCATCGCGTCCGGGAACGGCCCTCCGGCGATCTCGCCGAGCGGGGAATCGGCTGCGCGCAAGGTTGTCACGAGCAGCTGTCTCATCTGGTCCGGCGGTGGGTGTTCGAGGAGGCGACCGGCCAGTACCGCCACTTCTGTCGCGGGCACCCGCGCCGCCAGAGCCGCCGAGAACGACAACACCGTGAGCAGTTCCCGTTTTGCCGCACTGGACGTGTCCGGTTCCGGCCCGAGTTCCCTCAGCCGCGAGATGGAGTCGGTGAGCTCGGTGGGATCCGTGTGCCCGGCGTACCGCATCCGCGCCTCGATCCGCGCGGACAGGTCGCCGTCGCCGAGCTCGCGAACACCCCGCTCGACATCGCTGATGACGTCCCGGGCCAGCGGGGGAGCGACGCCCAGTACCGCGACGGGCATTGCCAGCACGGCCGCAGCGCGATCCCGGGGCGAGCTGTGCAGCCCGATCGCATAGCTCAGATGCTGCAGTGCCAGCACGTTGTCCGTCGCGCATTCGGCGACGGCTAGCTCGACCAGCAGCGCGGCCCGTTCCGGTCCCTGCTCCGCCACCGCCCTGCGCAGGTAACTGGGCCGCGCGGCGGCTCGGAGGACCTCGATCGCCCACTCGGGAAGCGCCGACCTGGTCTCGACGAGATGGTCGGCGACCTGCTCGACCGGACGGCCACGGTCGTGCAGGAGCACGGCTGCCGCCAGGTGCCAGGCGTCGTGTTCGGAGGCCGTCATCGTGGCGAGCACGGCGTCCGCCACGAGTCCAAGCGCACGAAGCGTCCGCACCGCCGTGGCAGTGGTGACGTCGTCGAGCCCGGCCAGTTCGGTGATCAGGCCGAGGTCGTGCTCACCGAGCACGGCCATCGCCCGGGCGACCCGCCGCACCGGTTCGGGTTGCCGGCTCAGGCAGTCGGCCACCCGGCGCCGGGACCACGCGGCCGACGGCACCGCCTGCAACCGCACCTCCGGGCCAGGAAGCGCGATGTCCGCACCTGGCTCGCCGTCCCGGACCGCGGTCACCACCAACGCGGACGCGGCGATGTCGATCAGCCACCGCACGGACTTCTCGTCCGCCCACTGCAGGTCGTCCACCACGATCACGACGAAACCGGCCGGGACGGGCCCGATCTGCTCCGCCACACCGTAGTCCCAGTCTTGTTCGGCGGGTGCTCCGCTCGCCCGCCGCACCACCGCGCCCACGCTGTCCGCCAGCTCGGCCAGTGCCCGCAGCAACGCCGACTTCCCCGCCCCCATCGGGCCACGGACGGTCACGAACGTCCCGGCGCCGGCAGCTGTCGTCCGCAGCGCCTCCGTGAGGTGTTCCATGCCGGGCAGCGCGTCAGCCACGGGGCAGCTCCAGGAACCTGCGGACGGCTTCAGGGTCGCCCGGCGGTATCCCGTGCACCACGTCCGCGAGCTCGCGGGTCTCCCGCAGCACCGCGGACTTGCCCGCGCCGGCAGCTGTCGTCCGCAGCGCCTCCGTCAGATGGTCCATGCCGGGCAGCGCGTCAGCCACGGGGCAGCTCCAGCAACCTGCGGACGGCTTCAGGGTCGCCCGGCGGCATCCCGTGCACCACGTCCGCGAGCTGGCGGGTCTCCCGCAGCACGCCGGGAACGCCCCACCGGCCGGCCAGGTCGTGAGCCTCGGCGATCAGGGCGTCAGCGCGCGCGACCTCGCCCGCGGCCCGCCATCCCAGCGCCGCGAGCAACCGCCAGGGCAGCACGGCGGGGTTGACCACACCCATGTCCCGCAAGCAAATGCCGCACTCCAGGAAGATCCCGGCCGCGGTCGCGGGTTCCGTCACCAGTGCCACGAGCCCGTGCGCGAACAGCCGCCAGGCGTGCGCCAGGCCATCCACGTCGGCTGCTTCGCGGGCCAGTGCCTCGCGGGCTGCTTCGACCAGCCCGGCCGCGAGCAGCAGCACCACTTCCAGCACGAGGTGCCGGGCGCTGAGCAGTGCGGGCCAGCAACCGCGCGGCAGTTCCGCCTCCACCGCGGCCAGGTCCTCCGCCGCCTCGACGACCCGCGCCTGCCGCACCCGCACCGAGCCGCGCCGCAGCACCGCCTCGGCGACCGCCACCCGAGCACCGTGCCGGCGGCCGTCCACGAGAACGGCGTCGATGCCGGCCAGCGCGGTCTCGTACTCGGCGGCCCAGGACAGCACGTCGATCGCCGCGAGGCGCGGAGTCAGCGGACCGCGACCGGCCAGCGCGCCGGTGGCCAGCGCCACCGCGGCCGCGCCACCGCTGCCACCACGGGCCAGCCGCCAGGCGGCAATGCCTTGGCACACCGGGTTGGTGGGGGAGTCCGGAAGCGGTGGAACGGCTGGAACACCGAGGTCGTCGGGCTCACCCGCGACAGTCACGACGTACCAGTAGAGGCCCGTCAACGCCTCCTGCTCGGATTCGGGCAGATCCGGATGCGCCAGCGCGGTCTCGATGGCCCGCCGGGCCACGCCGAAACGCGCCCGGCACGCCAGCATGTCCGCCGCACGCAGCCTCGGGCCGGACATCGCCGGGCCGGTCATGTGCAACACCCGGACCAGGCGCCGATCACCGGCTTCCGGTGCGTGGTCGAGTTCGCACTGGGAGAGCTGGATCAGGAGTTGCGCGCGCGTCGCCTCGATCGCCGGCTCGTTCAACGCCCGGACCAGCAACCGGGCCGCCTCCGCCGTTCTTCCCGCTGCGGCCAGCACTCGGGCTTCACGTTGCAGCGCCTGCCGAGCCCATGGCCTGCCGACAGGTGGTGCCTCCAGCAGGAGCGCACTCATCTGCTCGAACCCGAGCACGGCGCGATGACCGAGTGCCACCGCTTTGGACCGCAGCTCGTTCCGCTCGCCGGCGCTCATCGCGGCGAGCACGGCCTGGGCCACGCCGTCGGTCAGCGTCGGCTCGTCCGTCGTGACCAGGCCGAGGTCGCGCAACCTCGTCATCGCTTCATCGGCGAGCACGCGGTTCAGATCTGCGAGTTCACGGGCCAAGGACCATTCGCCGCACACCGCCACGGCCCGCAACAACACGATGTCGTGCTCGGACAGCACGTGCAGCGTCCGCGCGACCAGGTCCACAGTGGACTGATGTGGGTGAACGACGTACCAGGGCGGTGCGGTGACGGAGCCGTCCTCGGCGAGTTCGGCGAACACGTCCTCGGCCGCCGTGCCGAGTCCGGCGGTGGCCAGGACCACCGCCACCGGAACCCGGTGGATCCTGCGCAGCAACGCGCGGAGCCGGCCGACCGAGCTCTCGTCGAGCCACTGCGCGTCGTCGAGCACGAGTACAAGTGGTCCGGCTTCGAGGAAAGCTCGCGGGTCGGCCGGGAGCGGGGGAGCGGCGATCAGGCGGATACCCTGCCTGGTCACGTGGTCGGCGATGCGCGACACCAGCGTGGTGCGACCGGAACCCGGCGGTCCGGTCACCTCGAACACGGCGCCGCGACCGCGACGCAGGCTTTCGGTGAGCTCGACGACGAGTTGTTCCTCGCTGACCTTCAAGACAACGCCGCCGACAGCCCGCCACGGCCCTGCACGCCGAGCTTGCGATAGGCGTTGGTCAGGTGTTTCTCCACGACCCGCACGCTCACCCGCATGACGTCCGCGATCTCCTGGTTGGAACGGCCTGCCATCGCGAGCTCCGCGGCCCGGCGTTGCGCAGTCGTCAAAGGGCAGTCGCCCTGCTCCGCTCTGGCGACCTGCCGGTCCGCGGTCCGCTGGCCCAGCTGTTCCACCGCCCTGGCCAGTTCGAACCGGTTGGCCGACCCTTCGAGCACGTCCACGGCCTGCCGCAGCAGCGCGACACCGGCGGTCCCCTCGGTCATCGATGCCAGGTGGCACAAGGCTTTGCCGACACCGGCCGCCGCACCCCACTGCACCGCGAGCGCGTGTTGTTCCCAGGCCAGTTCTCGTGCCGCCGCGAGATCACCCATGCGCCACAGCACCCCGGCCGCCTCGGCACGCCACGGGTACAGCACGGGATTGCGCCAGCCGAGCTCCTGCGCCTGACTGCCCGCGTCCCGCAGGTAGGCGAGCGCGGCCGGAAGATCCTCGGCCGCCACACCGGCTGCGCCGCACAGCATCTGGTACGTGACGGACAGCGCCGGGTGGTGCGTCTCCTCCTTGATGAGCCGCATCAGCCGGCTGACGAGGTTGTCATCGCGTGTCTCGCAGGCGATCGAAGCGAGCGTCACCAGCACCTCGGACGCGAGGCGGCGGGTTCCCGCCGTGGCGAGGACGTTCTCCGCGATGGTCCGAGCCTCGGCGATCCGGCCGGAGTGCAGCAGCACCAACGCCTGTTCGGCCTCGATGAAGACCTGCTCGGTGCTGGCGGCGTGCTCCAGCGCGCGGAGCAGCCAGGCGGACACCGCGTCCACCGAGCCGGCCGCGCACAACGTGGTCACCAAGGTCGCGATCGGCGTGTGGACGTGATCGGGCCGGGCTGGTGCGTGAGACAGCAACCGTTCCGCGATCACCGCGACCTCACCGGCACGCCATGCCGAGGCGATCGTCGCGCAGTGCAGCCGCACCGCCATCAGCTCGCGTCCGGCACTCGTCGCCGGATAGGTCCGGTCCGGACGCTCGCCCAGCCGGTCGGCGCAGCGCGCGAACCGGCCTGGCGCCAGGCATTCGGCGTGATGCGACCGTGCTTCGACCCGCAGCGCGAGCTCACCCAGCAGATCGTCGTGCGGTCGTGCCACCCGCAGTTCGTCCTCGATGCCGCCGACCAGTTCGCGCACCGCGGGAGGTGCCTCGGCCAGGGCTCCCGGCACGAACCGCGCGGCGATCGCGGCGCGTTCCCGAGTGGTGGTCACCATCCGCGCCGCGACGGACAGGTGCGTCGCGGCGGCGGCGCGATCGACGCCCCGTTCCGCGGTGGCCAGTTCGGCCAGCAAGGTCGCCCGCCTGGAACCCGCCTGAGGTTGTTCGAGCAGCGCGCGGCGGAGGTGTTCCACCGCGACGTGAGGCGCGCCGCGCTCCATCGCCGACTCGGCCGCCGTGCGCAGAACCTCGACGGCCCAAGGCCCTTGGGCGAACGTGATGGCCAGCAGCCGTCCGGCCACGATCTCGACGGGCTTGCCCGCGTCGTGCAGCAGACGAGCGGCCCTGGTCTGCAGCCGGACCCGGTGCGCGGGAGTCATCGTCTCCTCGACGGCCTCCCGCACGATCGGGTGGACGAACCGCGGCGCCAGGTGGTCGACGAGGCCGAGACGGTCCATCGCCCGCAGCGCTGTCGTGCACCCGATCTCGTCGACCTCCGCGAGCGGCATGATCAACTCAAGGTCGTCGCCGAGGACAGCCATGGCGTCGAGAACCGAACGCACCTGCGCAGGCTGTGCCCGCAGGCAGGTGACGAGTTTCCGGCGCGAATCCTCAGTCAGGACTGGACGTGGCAGCGTGACGACCTGAGCCGCCCTGCGCACGACCTGCTGCACGAGAGGCGAGTCGGACCCCACGTCGCCGTCGCGCACGCAGACCACCATGACCACCGGGAGCCGGTCCAGCCGCTCAGCCAGAGACGCGAGCGCGCGCAACGACTCCTCGTCCGCCCACTGCAGGTCGTCCACGGTGATCAAGGCCGGGCCGTCCAGCTCTTCGCCGAGCTGGTGCAGCACACCGAACGGGAAGTCTCGTTCCTGCCTGGCCCCGGCCGCCCGCAGCACCCGGACGCCCGTGCTCTCCGCCAGCTTCCGCGCGTCTTTCAACGTCTTCGAGCGGCCACAACCCAACGGTCCCCGGAGCACCACCAGCGAGCCCGCGCCCGGCTTCGCGAGACGGAGTGCCGTGGCGATGACGTCGAGACCGGTCATGCGGCGTGCAGGCCGGTGTCGAGCGCGTGCGGCAGGTCCGCGCGCAGCTCGACCCCGAGCTTTCGGTACACATTGGACAGATGGCTCTCGACGGTCCGCACCGTCACGAACAGCTCCTCGGCGATCTCCCGGTTGGTGGCACCGGCCGCGGCGAGCTCCGCGACCCGCCGCTCCCGTCCGCTGAGCACGTCCGCCGGCCGCGCGCCCAGTCTCGGCATGCGTCCACCGGCCAGCACCAGCAAGTCCCTCGCCTCCGCGGCCGCCGCGTGATCTCCCTGCCTGATCGCCATGGTCACCGCGGTCCGCAGGTGCTCGCGAGCCTCTTTGGCGTCCCCGTCCGACAGCCGCGACTCGCCCAGCAGACGCACCGCGCGGACGTGCAGCGGCCGTGCGGAGGACGCGGACAGTTCCGTCACCGCGGTACCCAGCAGCTCCGCCGCCACCGCACCCTCGGCCACCACTCCGCCGGCCATCAGGCTGAGCCCCCGCGCTTCGAGGGTGTCCCACCGCCGGGCACGTTCGGCGCCGAACTCGGCGAGCTCGACGGCCTCCTCGCGCCGGTCGAGGCGAACCAGCAGGCAGACGGCGTCCAGCCACCACGGAGCCCACACGGGGTTGTGCACGCCCGCGGACGTCAGCTGCCTTCCGCACTCCAGCAACAGGTCCAGCGCACCGATGAGATCACCACGGACCCGGCGCACCGCCGCCTTCGTGATCATCACCGGTCCGTACGTCCAGCCGAACCGCGGTTCCCCGACCCGGTTCAGATGTTCCTCGGCGGCGGCGACATCACCCTGCTTGAGCAGGATCGACGCCATGACCCCGCTGGGCAGCCCGACCTCCGCCGGAACCCGCGCGGCGACCTCCAGCGCGGTCTGCGCGTCGGCACGAGCCTCCGCGAGATCACCGGCGTGGTCGAGCAACCCGGCCCTCGTCGCCAGCGCGAGCGCATGCACGTCGAGTGCGCCGTCCGCGCCGCTCGTGGTGACCAGCCGGTCCAGTGCCGCCATCGCCTCGGCCGGCTCACCGGACAGGGCCAGCACGGCCGCGGCGGCCAGTGCCGGCCCGGCGTGCCCGGCCGACCGGGGAGCCAGCCCCAGCCTGGCCAGCTCGACCGCCGACCGGACGCACTCACCGGCCAGCATCTCGGCCTGCGCGGCCACCCCGGAGATCAACCGCCCATACCCGGTGTTCGGCACCCGCCGGTAGCGCGCGAGCAGCTGCGCGGTGCCGGTCCGGTCGTCCAGCCCCTCCCGCATGACCAGCACGTCCGCCAGCTCCAGCAAGGTGTCCGGATGGTCCGGCACCTGGTCGAGCACTCGGGTCAGGTACCGCTCGGCCTCGTCGTACGCCCCGCGCCGGACCGCTGCCGCCGCCGCTTCCTGCAGCGTGCAGAACATCCAGGCCTCGGGCAGCTCCGGCAGCCGCATGAGCTGACCGGCGACCTCCTCGGCGGGCCGCCCCTCGTCGTTCAGCAACGCCGCGGCCCGCCGGCGCAGCTCGGTCAGCGTCGCGGTCGGTACCGCGGACAGCACGGCACCGGCCACGTCCTCGCGCCGGAACCCGTGCGCACCAAGCACTTCCTCGCGCCGCAACGCGTCCACCGCACTCGTCACGAACGGCTCGGCCAGCTGGAGAAACCTGCCCACCGTCCTCGTGTCGGCGCCCCCGAGCACGGCGATCGCGCGGGCCACCTCGCGAACATGCCCTCTCTCGCACGCCTCCGGCAAACACCCGGCGACCACCTGCCGCCCCAGCTCCTCGGCCCGCCCCACGCCGCTCTCGTCCGGCGTCACGTCGTCGGCGCGCAACGAGGTCAGCAACGTCCGCAACCGCCCCGGATTCCCGCCCGTGATCAGCTCACACGCCTGGGCGAACACCGGATCAGGCGTGCGGCCGAACGTCCGCTCGATCACCGTCACCACGTCCGCGCCGGACAGCGGCGCGAGGTCGATCGTCATCACCGGCTCGGCCATCTCCGCGAACAGCAGGTCGGCCTCCTCGACCACACCGGGCCGCCACGCCAGCACCACCACCAGCGGCAGCTCGGCAGACCTCCGCACCAGGAAGTCGATCCACCGCAGCGTCCGCGCATCACAGGCGTGCGCGTCGTCCAGCACGATGACGAGCGGCCGGTCCGCCAGCACGTCCACCGCCACCCGGTACCACCCGCACAACACGGCGTAGTCGTCCGCGTCCAGGTCTGGGAGCGCTCTCGCACAGAGCGGTTCGAACAGCTCGCGCACCGAGCCGTACTCCGCGACCTGTGCGCGGCCAGTCGCGCACAGCACTGTCACGTCGTCCTCGGCGAGCTCCCGCCGAACCGCGGCCAGCAGACTGCTCTTGCCGATCCCGCCGGAGCCGCGCACCAGCGCCAGCCGCGCACCCTCGTCCCGGCAGGTTGCCGCCAGACGGACGAGCTGCTCGCACTCCACCAGCCGTCCGACCAGGTCAGTCACTGTCACTCCCTGCGGAATCGTCACGATTCGCGATCGGCTGGAAGCCTTCCGTAACTGAGAACGGTGACGCAACATGCCCCGGCACAAACTGCGCAGACGCGCGGTATGAACAAGTGCCGTGGCGTGGTTTGTCAGGCTTGGCGCGGTCGAACTCGTTGCGCTGCGGACTTTTCCGTGTTCCAGTGCGGTCTCCACAGGGGGAGGCACGGGGGATGCTGTCCGAGAGCGACGTGGTCCGCTGGCGCGTGCCGTGGTTCGACGGGAGGACGTCGTTCCGCGACGCGTGGCCAGCCGTCGAGGCCCGGATCAACCAGGTGTTCGACCACGACAAGTTCGTCAACGGCCAGGTGACCGCCGAGCTGGGGCAGGCCATCGCGAGCTACACCGGCGCGCGGTACGCGGTCGGGGTGAACAGCGGAGCGGACGCGCTGTACCTCGTCCTGCGCGCCGTGGGCGTGGGTGAGGGCGACGAGGTGGTCATGTCCGACGGCGCCGAGTGGTCGTCGGTGGCGGCGGTCGAACGCGCCGGTGCCACGCCGGTGTTCACCGCCAAGCTGTCCGGACGCACCAGAGCGGTGCTGGCGGCGCACTCCTACGGGCGGATGCCGGACCTGGGTGCCCTGCGGAAGATCGCCGCGGACGCCGGTGTGCCGCTGGTCGAGGACGGCGTGCCGCTGGGATCGCGGCACGACGGTGTTCACGCCGGGCTGTCCGGCGCGGCCGGGGCGGTGTCCTTCGCGCCCGACAGCACGCTGGGCGCGCTCGGGGACGCGGGGATGGTCATCACCGGCGACCGGGAGCTCGCGACGCGGTGCATGATGCTGCGGCACCACGGCCGGACCAGCGAGGTCCCCGGCAGCGCGCCGGACACGTCCGGCCCGGCGGCGATGGTCGGCGTCAACAGCAAGATGGACGAGATCCAGGCGGCGGTGCTGCTGGCGCGACTGGACGGGCTGGACGGCGCGCTGGCCCGGCGGCGTGAGGTGGCCGCCCGGTACACCTCGCGGCTGACCGGGATCGACGGTCTCGGCCTGCCCGCCCAGGACGTGTGGCCCGCGTACGTGGTGGCGGCGGACCGGCGGGACGATCTGGCCGAGCACCTCACCCGAGCGGGCGTGCAGACCGTGATCCCCAGGGCGGCAACGTCTCTCGCGCTCCCGGTCCACCCGGATCTGAGTCCCGGTCAAATCGACCACGTGTGCGACGCGATCAGCCGGTTCTACCGAGGAGGACGAGCATGAGGACCCTGCCGTTCTTCCCTCCCAAGGCTTTCGCGGCCGAACGCCGGAAAACGCTGGAGCTGGTCCGGCGGATCGGCCTGGATCCCGCGCAGCGGTTCGCCCTCGGCCCGGCGGTCGCCGAGCTGGAGCGGGTGATCAGCGAGCAGATCGGGGCCCGGCACGCCGTGGCCTGCGGGTCGGGGTCGGGCGCGCTGGACCTCGCCGTGGCCGGGGTGCGGATCGAGCCCGGTGACGAGGTGGTCGTGCCCGCCTTCGGCTGCCAGCCGATCGCGGGCATGATCGTGGGCAGGGGAGGGGTGCCGGTGTTCGCCGACGTCTCCGCGGAGACGCTCGTCATCGACCCGGACGCCGCCGAGGCCGCGATTTCTCCCAGGACGGTCGCGATCGTGCCCACGCACATCTTCTGCACGATGGCGGACATGCCCGCGTTCCGCGCGATGGCGGGCAGGCACGGCCTCGCGGTGGTGGAGGACGCCGCGGTGGCGTACGGCGCCTCGCTGGACGGCCTCGCGGCGGGCCGGTGGGGCGACGCGGGGGTGTTCTCCTACGCGCAGTTCAAGCCACTCGGCGGCATTGGTGAGGGTGGTGTCGTGGTGACCGACGACGACGAGATCGCGGCGCGTTGCCGGGAATCGCGCCGGCACCACGGCATGGACGAGCTGACCGCGCGGTTCCTGTTGCTGCGGCACGCCGGGTTCACCGAACGGATGCGGCGCAAGGCGGAGATCGCGGCGCGGTACGACGAGGCCTTCGCCCCGCTGGCCGAAGCGGGACTGGTCGCGCTCCCGTCCGCGGTACCCGCGCCGGGCAGATTCAGCCACGTGTACGCGGTGCTGACGGACCGGCGGGACGAACTGGCCGAACACCTGCGCGCACAAGGGATCGGCACGCACGTGTACTACCCGGTCCCGTTGCCCCGGCAGGACGCCTTCGCGCGGTTCGGCCGAGGCCTTTTCCCGCGCGCACAGGCGGTCTGCGATCGCAATCTCGCGATTCCGGTGTGGCCAGGGCTGAACGACGACGAGGTCGCGCACGTCATCCGTTCCGTGCTGGCGTTCCACGGTGTTCGTCCGGGGCGAATCCCCGGTTGAACGCCTTCCTTGACCGTCTTCGCCCGGCGCACTTACGTTCGGCTGGCTGGGGCGCGACGCGCCGCGGCGATCATCGGGGGCGATTCACCGCTTGGGGGAGTGTCCAATGGCGTTGCCGGAATCCGCCGCGTTCGACGACCGACTGGCGCAGGCGTTCCGCGCCGGGCTGGATCTGGCCGCGGACACCGACGTGACCACGCTGGTCTTCGGTGAGCACCCGCACTGGGACTCACTGGGGCACATGTCGCTGGTCACGTCGCTGGAAGAGGCCTTCTCCGTCACGCTGTCCGAGGAAGACGTGTGGGCGATCGACAGCTACCCGTCCGCCGCGGCCGTCCTCAAGATCGCCGAGACCGGCCGGCCGTGACGCCGAAGCTGCTGTCCTGGCTGGAAAATCCGCCGCCGGGCATTGCTCTGGTCGACGGGTCCACCGGTCGCACCTGGACTTATGTCGAACTCGCCGCAGCCGTGATGTCCACTGTGGACATGTTGGCGGCGAAGCGGAAGTCGGTGGTCGCCTGCCTGTGCCGGCCGGAGCCGGGCACGGCGATCGGCTATCTCGCGGCACTGGCGGCCGGGCACGCGGTGCTGATGCTCGACGCCGCCACCGACGCCGCCGTGCTCGACCGGCTGATCGGCGCGTACGAGGCGGACTTCGTGCTCGACCGCGACCGGGTCGAACGGCGGCCGTCCACCGGCCGGCCGGTGGACGAGGGCCTGGCCGTCCTGCTGGGCACGTCCGGCAGCACCGGGACGCTGAAGTACGTGCGGCTCAGCCAGGACAACATCGACGCCAACGCGCGGCAGATCGTCGAGGTCCTGGGCATCGACGCCGGCGAGCGGGCGGTGCAGAGCCTGCCGCTGCACTACTCCTACGGCCTGTCGGTGCTGAACTCCCACCTGCTCGCCGGGGCCGCGGTCGTGTTCCCCGGCACGAGCCTGCTGCGCCCGAAGTTCTGGGATGTCATGCGGGACAACGCGTGCACGTCCCTCGCGGGCGTGCCGTACATGTACACGATGCTGAGGCGCATCGGCTTCGAGCGGATCTCCCTGCCGGACCTGCGCACGCTGACCCAGGCAGGCGGCCGGATGGCGCCGGACGAGGTCCTGCGCTTCGGGCGGCTGGCGGCGGATCGCGGCGGCCGGCTCGTGGTGATGTACGGCCAGACCGAGGCCACCGCGCGGATCGCCTGCGTCCCGCCGGAACGAGTGCTCGACAAGCCGGACCGCATCGGATTGCCCGTGCCACAAGGCGATTTGTCCTTGGCCGCGGACGGCGAGCTGATCTACCGGGGCCCGAACGTCATGCTGGGGTACGCCGAGGGCCGCGCGGACCTGAGCGCGGGCGACGTCAACCGCGGCACGCTGGCCACCGGTGATCTCGCCGAGGTCGACGACGAGGGCTACTACACGATCGTCGGACGCAAGAAGCGGGTGGCGAAGCTGGCCGGTCAGCGGGTGAACCTGGACGAGCTGGAGGCGCTGCTGGCCCCGCACGGCCCGGTCGCCGCGGTGGAGGTGGCCGGCGAGCTCGTCCTGGCCAGGGCCGGTGGCACGGCCGGCAGCGACCTCACCCGGCACGTCCGCGAGCTCGTCGGCGTGCCCAGCAGGTTCATCCACGTGCGCGACGTCGGTGAGCTGCCGCGCACCAGCTCCGGCAAGACCGACTACGCGGCGCTCACCGCCACGCTCCAGGAAGGAAGTCAGGCATGACCCAGGTCGCGCCCCGCGCCCGGACGGAGACGGACGTCGACCGGCTGGTCGAGGCAGGCCGCCGGCTGGTCGGTTTCCTGGCCCCGGACGTGGAACCGGGGATCGACGTCGCCAGCTGGCTCAACGTCACCCGGTTCGCCGAGGCGCTGGGCGACGAGAACCCGCTCTACACCGACCCGGAGTACGGCGCGGGCTCGGCCTACCACTCGATGCTCGCGCCGCCGGCGTTCCTGCTCGCGGTGCGCATGCCCGGCTCGGCGGCCGTCGCGGAGTTGTTGGACCACAACCTTTCCACGGACCTGGCCGCGGCCACGATGTCCTGGGACGACGTCGTGCGCCTTGGCGACCGCGACCTGTCCGGGCGGATGCGCGTCACCGGTGTCGGCCGCAACGGCGCCAAGGCCACCGTGACGTCCACTGTGGACTACTACCGGGACGGCAGCGAGATCGCCCGGTGCTGGGCCGAGGTCGACCTGGTGCCGGCCGACGGCCTGCCGCCGATCCGGCCCATGGCGCGCTACACCCCGGGCGAGATCGACCAGATGACGGCGGAACTGGACGCGGAGGCCCCGCCCCGTGGCACGGTGCCCCGGTTCTGGCGGGACGTGCGGGCCGGCGACACCTTCCCCGCCCTGCTGAAGGGGCCGCTGACCCTGGCCGACCTGATGGTGTGGACCTTCGCCGAGGGACGCCCCGTGCGCGCGGGAAACCTGGTGTACCAGCAGATCGCGGAACGGAACGGCCGCCGCGGCGCCCACCCGGTCACCGGCTGGCCGGTGTGGGACAAGACGGAAGCGGGGCTCGACTCGATGGTCACCGACCCCGGCGGACCGCAGGCGCCGGCCGGGCTGGTGTTCGCGCTGGCGAGCCAGTACGCCACGCATTGGATGGGCGACGACGGGTTCCTGCGCCAAGTGAGCGCACGCCTGCACCAGCCGTTCCGGTACGGGGACGCGCTGCGCCTGGCCGGCACTGTCGCCGACCGCTTCACCGCCACCGACGAGGCGGGAAGTCGTTACCACGCGGTCTGTCTGCGAGTGGACGGCCGCAACCAGCTGAACGAACCGGTGATCACCGCGGACGCCGTGGTGCTCCTGCCGGAACCCGGCAAGCCGGTGCGGCTGCCGATTCGCGGCGGGCTGGCCTGTGACACCCCGGTGGAGGCGTGATGCAGACGCACGAACAAGCCGTGCTGGAGTTCATCGACCGCAGCCGCGAGCTGCTGGACCAGGAGAGCCCGGAGGACCTGCCGCCGCCCGCCGGGCCGTACGACCGCAACGCGGTGCCGGTGCCGAGCGCGCTGATGCTGACCCCGGACCTGATCCGCCGGTACGCCCACGCGATCGGCGACGACAACCCGCTCTACACCGACCCCGCCTACGCCGAGAAGTCCTGGTACGGCACGCAGATCGCACCCGGCCCGGTGCTGATCCACGTGCGCTACCCCGGCGATCACGGTGCCCAGCGGCCGCAGGGTTACCCGGTGGCGAACTTCCTGTCCGGCGTGGCCTGGGAGTTCTACGACGTGCCGCGTCCGGGCATGCGGTTCTCGTCCTCGAAGACGCCCAGGGAGCTGATCGTCAGCCGGGCCAGGCAGTCCAGGGCGATCTCGCACCACTCGGAGACGTTCTACTGGGACAACTCGGGCGCGCTGCTGGGCAAGGCGTACGGGCGGCTCGTCCACATGTCGGTCGAGGAGATGGGCGCCACCAGGGTCATGCCGGTGGAACGCCTGCGGGAACGCCTCTTCTACGACCGCCGGCCGCACGAGTACACGGCGGACGAGATCGCCGGGATCCGGTCCGCTTTGGACGGTCAACGCCGGCGCGGGGCGGAACACCTGTACTGGGAGGACGTCCAGGAAGGCGACGACCTGCCGCAACTGGTGCAGCCGCCGTACGGCATGCGCGACGAGCTGACGTACCAGGCGATGGACCACGGCCTGCTCTCGGCGTTCGACGGCACGCGCATGGTGCGCGCGTTCCGGCCCGCCTATCTGCGTGGCCTGAACAACCCCGACTTCGCCCGTACGCATCCGGTGACGGGCTGGCCGTACGCGCCGTGGGACGAGCACGAGGACAGGTTCCTGTCGCCGTACCGCTGCGAGCCGCTGCCGTTCGACTTCGGCATCCAGCGCGCGCAGATGCCCATCCGCCTGCTCACCAACTGGGCGGGCGACTTCGCGTTCGTGCACCGGATGTACACCTCGATGCGCAAGCCCGTGTTCTACGGCGACGCGGTCGTCTACCACGGCAAGGTGATCCGCAAGTACGTCGCCGAGAAGAGCGGCAGCCAGTACGCGGCGGTGGCCGTCGAGATCACCGGCCGCAACCAGCTCGACGAGGTGCACTGCCTCGGTTACGGCACCGTGTTCCTGCCGTCCCGCACGCTGGGCGACCCGGCCCTGCCGATCCCGCACCCCGAGCGCCCGGACTACGTGCCGTTCGACGTGCACCGCCGGGCCGAGTGGTTCTGATGAACGACCGACCACTCATCGGTCCCGACGAGCACAAGCCGTGGCCGGAGATCACCGAGGCGGACAAGAAGGCCGTCGCGGCGGTGCTGGACCGCGGTGTGCTCGCCGGTCCGAACGCGCCGGAGATCCGTGCCCTGGAAGAGGAGTACGCCGCCTACACCGGGGCGCGCCACTGCCTGGCGACCAACGCGGGCACGTCCTCGCTGCACGCCGCATTGGCCGCGGCAGGGGTTGAGCCGGGCGGCGAGGTCATCGTGCCCGCCTACACGTTCGTCGCCTCCGCGTTCGCCGCGATCCACCAGGGCGCCGAGCCGGTGTTCTGCGACGTCGACCCGCGCACGTTCACCATCGACACCACTCAGGTCGAGGCGCTGATCACCGAACGGACCCAGGCGATCATGGCCGTGCACGCGCACGGCCAGCCCGCGGACATGGCCGAGCTGAAAGCCATCGGCGCCCGGCACGGCGTGCCGATCGTGGAGGACAACTCGCAGGCGCACGGAATCCGATACCGGGACGAGATGACCGGGTCGCTCAGCGAGACCTCCGGCGCCAGCGTCAACCACTCCAAGAACCTGCCGGCCGGCGAGGGCGGGTTGTTCACGACCGACGACGAGGAGAGCTATCACATCGCACGACGGCTCGTCCTGTACGGCGAGGACGTGCCCGCGGACGCGCCTCGCCCGTACTGGTCGCACGGCGTGGGCTGGAACTACCGCGGCCAGGAGATGGTGTGTGCGTTGGCCCGCAGCCAGCTCCGCCGCCTCGACGAGCACAACACCCGGTCGCAGGAGAACGCGGCGCGGCTGACCGAGGGGTTGAAGGGCCTGACCGGCGTCGAAACGCCGTTCGTGCACCCCGACCGGGGTTGCTCGTACTGGAAGTACCAGCTGCTGTTGCACCCGGAGGAGCTCGGCTTCGACGGCGATCCGCGCGACCTGCGGGACCGGATCATGCGGGCGCTGCAGGCGGAAGGCGTCGAGGTGAGCATCTGGCAGCCGCAGCCCGTGCCGGCCCAGGTGGCCTTCCGGCGCCGCACGCAGGTGTGGCGGCCCGACACCGAGGCGGAGGCGGTCCGGCCGTGGGTTCCCGGCGCGTTCCCGGTGGCCTCGCGGATCTGCGCCACCGGGCTGAGCCTGGGCACGATGTGGCGGCCGCTGTACGTGCAGGAGCCCGAGCTGATGGACCGGTACGTCCAGGCAGTCGAGAAGGTGTTCGCCAACCTGGACGTCGTGCTGTCGCAGCCGTTCGAGCCCTACCCGCGCGTGGTCTGAGGTGTCCCGGTGCGGCACAACCACTGTGCCGCAACGCCGGCGGCTGCCGCCACGACGCCGAGCCCGAGCCAGCCCAGCCCACCGCCGTCGAGCACGATCACCGTGATCAGGCCCGGTCCGGCGAAGGTCATGAACCCCTCGCCGACCGCGTACGCCGAGAGGTACTGGCCGCGCTTGCCGTCCGGTGCCAGCGCGAGCGGCACGCTCCACCCGGCGGCCTGGCTGAAGACCTCGGCCAGCGACAGCCCGATCACGCCGACGACCATGCAGCCGGCCGCCGCCGCGACGCCACCGAGCGCGGCCAGCGGGAACATCGCGCAGCCGAGCAGCAGCGTCGCCCCGCTGAGCAGATACGCCTTCCCGGCGCCGCTGAGGGTCTTGGCCATCTTGCCCAGGCTGACCTGCAACAGCACCACCAGCACGGTGTTGAGCGTGAACAGCACCCCGACCAGAGCGGGCGGCGCCGAGGTCCGGGTGGTGATCCACAGGGGCGCGCCCACGAGCAGCACCGAGTCACCGGCGAGGAACACCGCGTTCAGGCCCGCGAGCACGAGGAACCGCCGGTCGCGCAGCAGCTGCCGGCGTTCCGCCTTGGTCTGGTGGTGTGCTTCCGGCTGCTGGGCGCGTTCCAAGGTGGGCAGCGTCCGCACGAGCAGGCCCGCCACGACGTACGACACCGCGTTGACCAGCACGATCGCCAGGTAGGCCGCGCGGGTGTCGGCGACGATGGCGGCGGTGGCCCCGAGACTGCCGAGGCCGACGGCCGTGCCCCGGATCGCGGCGAGCCCGGCCAGCATCCGGATCCGCTCCTCCTCGTCCGCCAGCCCGGCGACGACCATCGTCCGCGCCGATCGCCCGGCCTGCGCCGCGGCCTGGGCGAGGCACACCAACGGGATGAAGAGCGCGGCGGAGTGCACGAACGGGTAGATGAGGTACACGACCGTCCTGATCGCGTACGACAGCACCAGCATGCGCCGCGGGTCGTGCCGGTCGAGCACGCGGCCCACCAACGGCGTGACCGCGACCGACGTGATGCCCGCGCAGGTCAGGCCCACACCCACGACGGCGGCGCTCAGGCCCGCGCCACGGGTGAAGAACAGCACCATCGACGGCAACCACAGGCCGCTGCCGAGCGAGTCGACGAACGACGCGACCGCCAGCCTGCGCCGCGGCCCGTCGGAGAACGCGTCGGCGCCAGTGGCCGCACGCCACAGCCGGCCCGCCCAGTTCATGTGTGTTCTCCCCCAGGTGGAACTCGGATTCCCCGCCGGCGTCAGTCCCCGCGCGACGATCCCCTCTGGCATCATGGCACAAGTGGGGGAGCTCGTCGCCGACGCCGTGCTCAGCTGCGTGAATGACGTTGTCCTGCAAGCCTTTCTGAGGATCGAGGGGATCTGATGGGCCTGCCACGGCTGCTTGTTGTGGATGGCATGGGCGGAGTCTCGCCGCACGAGTACCTGCGGTCGCTGACCCCGCTGGCCGAGCTGAAGGTGCTGTACGTCCCGCCACCGTTCGCCGACCACGCGGCGCAGAAGGAACGCGAGCTCGCCACCCGTGCGGACGGGATCGAGGTGGTGCGGATCGAGCGGCCGGACCAGGTGGCGGACGCGATCATGGAGATCGCGCGGACCTGGTCACCGGACGGGGTTTTCGCGCAGAACGAGCACCTGCTCCACCAGGTCGCCCTTGCGGCGGAACAGCTCGGCCTGCCGTACCACTCGGCGCACGCGGCGTCTTTGGTGCAGCGCAAGGACTTGCAGCGGGCCGCCCTGCTGGCCGCCGGTGTGCCGGGACCGCGGATGGCCGTGCTGACGCCGGGCGTGGACCCGGCCGCCGCGCTGGCCGAGGTCGGGCTGCCCGCGGTGCTCAAGCCGATCGTGGGCGTCGGCAGCATCTCCACCATGCTGATCGACTCGGAGTCCACTTTGGCCGGTGCGGTGGCCGAGGCGGACCGGCACTACCGCGAGGATCCGCGGATGTACGGGCGGGAACCCGTGCTGATGCTGGAAAGCCTGCTCGTGGGACAGCGATGGCACGACGACGAGCGCTACGGCGACCACGCCAGCGTGGAGTCGCTGATCTTCGACGGCGAGGTCACGCACCTGGCGGTGACCGACAAGTACCCGCTGGCGCCGCCGTTCCGCGAGACCGGCGACCTGCTTCCGTCCATTCTGGACGACGAGCGGCAGGCGTCCTGCGCGACGCCGCGACCGACGCGATCCGGGCCCTCGACCTGCGGCACGGCGCGACGCACATCGAGTTCAAGCTGACCGCGGACGGCCCGCGGGTGATCGAGGTCAACGGCCGGGTCGGCGGCCCGATCCCGCGGATGCTGGAACTGACCGCGGGCTACGACATCATCGCCGACCTCGGCCGGATGGCGCTGGGGGAGAAGCCGGAGGCCGCTCTGCGCTTCGACGGTTTCTCACTGTTCCTCACCCCGGTCTCGCCGCAGCGCGACGTGGCCGTGCGGGCGATCCACGGCGAGGAGGAGGCCAGGGCCATCGAGGGCGTGCGCGACCTCTCGATCCGCTACCCCGCGGGCAGCAGGCCGGACTGGCGGATGGGCGGGTTCAGCAGCCTGTGGCGCTCGTTCATCACCAGCCCGACCTCCGCGGGGCTCTTCGACGTCGCCGCGCGGCTGGAGAACACGCTCCAGGTCGAGCTGGACGACATCAGCTGACGTGCGACGGCGCCGGTTCTCCGACGAGAACCGGCGCCGTCACAGCGTTTCAGCTCAACTCATACCGCGGATCGTGCCGCCGTCCACGCCCCAGACGCTGCCGGTGACGAACGACGCCGCGTCCGAGGCCAGGAACGTGATCACCCGCGCCACCTCGTGCGGTTCTCCCATGCGCCCCAACGGCAGCTGCCGGCGGCTCATCTCGTACTCGACCGCCTCCCTCGGCTCGCGGTCGTGCAGCTTGGCCATGCTGTCCGCGAGGCCGCCCGGCCGTGTCCACAGTGGAGTCCACACCGGACCCGGCGCGACGGCGTTCACCCGGATCGCCGGACCCTCCGCCAGCGCCAGGCTCTTGGTGAGCCCGACCAGCGCGGTCTTGGAGACCTGGTAGTCGAGCAACGCGGCTTCCGGCTGGCGGGCCAGGTCGGAGGAGTTGGTGACGATGCTGCCGCGACCCTGCTCCCGCATGCCGGGCAGCACGGCGCGGATCGCCCGCACCGCGCTCAGGAAGTTGATCTCGAACGTGCGCAGGAAGTCCTCGTCGGTGAGCTCGTCGAAGGTCTTGACCACGCCCTGGCCGACGTTGTTGACCAGCACGTCGGCCGGTCCGCCGAGCTCGCCGAGCAGCTCCGTCAGCGACGAGGAGACCCCGGCCGCGGTCGAGAGATCGGCGACCTGCACGGCCACCTTGGCGCCCAGGTCGCGCACGGCGTCCGCCACGCCGGCCAGACCGGCCTCGTCGCGGTCGACCAGCCCCAGCCGGGCCCCCTCCTCGGCGAACGCGAGCGCGGTGCTCGCGCCGATGCCGTTGGCGGCGCCGGTGATCAGGACGGTGCGGTCCTCCAGGCCGAGCTTCATCGGACACCCACCTCTGTGCTGATCATGGTCAGCGGGCTCAAAGCCGTTGCCCTCCAGTCGATGTGGGGCTGGATGGCGAAACAGCGGCCGGGACCGCCGGTGTAGCGCCGACCGTCCACTTCGAACTCCGCGGTGCCCTTGACGACGTACAGCACCTCGGTGCTCTCGTCGGGGGTCTCCCGGGCGACGATGCCGCCGCCGGGAACCTCCACGAGACCGAACGTCCGCCAGTCGCCGGTGAAGAACGGGCGCAGGTCGACGACCGCCCGCCGTTGCTGTTGTGCCAGCAGCGAAGGAACGTTGACCGTGGCCGTCTCGGCGGCCGGTCCGTCCTGGGGGAACACCTCCACGACGAAGAACTGCATGTCCCGCCCGGTCCGGTTGGCGATCGAGTGCGCCGCGCCGATCGGCGTCGTGATGAGGTCGCCCTCCCGCGCGGTGAACGGGACGCCGTTCATGCGCATCTCCGCCTCGCCGTTCAGGATGTAGTAGATCTCCTCGGTGCGGGTGTGGACGTGCTCGCCCACCGACCCGCCCGGCTCGATCGTGAGGTGTTCGACGATGTTCCAGTCGCCGACCAGGTGCCCGCCGTTGAACAGCGTCTTCCACTGGCACACGCCTTCGCCGCCGACCTGGTGGAACGTGGTGGCGGCGCCGCTCGTGTCGTTGACGATCAGTCCGTACGGGGTGCGCGTGCCGCGGACGGCCATACCCATCAGATCACCTTCCCGGTGTTGTGTGATTGATGCGCGATGGACTCGATGCCCAGCCGGAGGATCTCCCGCGGCACCTGCGTGATGAGCGTGCCGTCGGTCCGGTGCGGCTTGCCCAGGCCGTCCAGCAGGATCATGTCGCAGGTGCCCGCCACGGGCTTCACGTAGCCGCGCTTGTTGTCCAGCCGCACGGCGTCGAGCACCGCGTCCACTCCGGCGTCGGCCGGCAGCCGGACCGGGGAACCGTTGCGCTCCAGCAGTTCCAGGTGGGCCGCCTCGTCGGCGCGGTCGAGCAGGCCGAGCTCGCGGGAGACGCGGGCGGCGGCGAGCATGCCGAGACCGACGCCGTAGCCGTGCCGCAGCCGGCCGTGGGTGATCAGCTCGGCGGCGTGGCCGACGGTGTGGCCGTACTCCAGGATCAGGCCCTCCGCCTCCTCGTGCGGGTCGTCGCGCATGACCGAGCTCTTCGCGTCCACGCAGAGGTCGATGAACCAGGCGAAGTCGTCCACGGTGTAGACGCCGTCGGGACGCAGGCGGGCGGCGACCTCGTCGTAGCGCTCGGGCAGGACGCCCAGCACGTTCTTGATCATCTCGCCGAGCGCGGACCGGATCTCGTCGACCGGCAGCGTGGCCAGGAAGTCGAGGTGGTTCCACACCAGCGACGGCACGTGGAACGCGCCGAGGTGGTTCTTGCCGACGGTCGAGTTGACCGCCTGCTTGAGCGAGAGCACCGAGTCGGACATGTTCAGCAACGTCGTCGGCAGGTGCACCAGCCGGATGCCGCGGAAGACGAGGGCGCTGAGCAGCCCGGCGAGGTTGCCCACCAGCCCGCCGCCCAGCGCGATGACCACGGACCTGCGGGACACCCCGGCCCGCAGCATCTGCTCGGCCAGCGAGTTGACGACGTCCAAGGACTTGGCCGGCTCCTCGGCGTCCGCGGTCAGCACGGTGACCGGCGCGACGGACTCGACGTGCTCGCGGGCCTGCGCGATCTGGTGTTCGGTGAGGGCACTGTCGGCCACGATCACAAAACGATCGGCGTCCAGTGCTTCGAGTCTGCGGCTGAACGCGCTCAGCGAAGCACGTCCATGTCCCACGTAAAAGTCATAGCGGACGTCGCCGAATCGGACACCGCGGTCGACAACGGAAGAAACCTCGGCTAGCAAAGACACAACTTTCCCATCCACGATTGGCAACAGAGTTAGCTGGTTCGTTCGCGGAACGGACGGACTGGCCGCCGCTCACATGGCCGAGCGGATGTTCTTCTCCAGTTGTTGCGCGAACTGCGAATAGGCAGCCGCGCAACCGCGTGCGACCTCGATCACCGAATCGGCGCAATGCGGAGGTACGGACGTGGCCAGCCGCGCCCACACGGCGGGGTCCAGCGAGCCCGCCTCCAGCAACCGCAGCACCGCCCGCCCCGCGTCGCTGAACCGCAGCGACGGGTCCTGCCGGAGACGCCGCAGCGCCGCCCGCGGATCCGCCGGCGCGACCTGCGGGGCCGGCGGCTGCTCGGCCTCGCCAGAGTCTCGGTCCGGCACCGGGTCGGCGCCCGAGCGGATCCGCCGCCGGACGTCGTGCGCGGTGGCGAGGGCGATGCCGGCCTCCCGCGAGATCTCGCGCAACGAGGCTTGCGGACGTTCCGCGATCAGCTTCGCCGCCTGCAACCTGCCCTTGGCCGAGCTGATGGGCCTGATCCGCCCGTCCTGCCCGCGCCGGAAGCCCAGCCGGGGCACCTCGGAGCCTGGCCGGTGCCGAATTCGCCGCACCGTCTTGTGCGTCAACCCGGTCAGCGACGCGACCAGCCGATCCGACCACTCCGGATGCGACGTCATGATGCGCGCGGCCGCGGCCAGCCGATCGGGCAGCGACAGCGGCAGGCCGTGCTGCGTGTTGAGCCGCACGGCGAGCACGAACGCATCTCTCTCGTCTCCGTCGTAGAACCGCACCTGAACGTGCGTGGCGCCCCGAGCCGTGGCCACCCGCAGCCGGTGCATCCCGTCGATCACCCGCATGGTGCCGCGGTGCACGATGATCGGCGGCAGTCGTTCCGCGGCCTCGGCCAGCAGCCGGACGTGCTCCTCGCTCTCGCCCGCGGTCCTGGGCGACAGGTCGGTGCCCAGCGACGTGACGGGCACCGCGACCACCTCGCCGTCGACCAGCTGCTCCTCGTCGGTGCCCGGTTCCGGCCCTTCTCCGCCCAGTCCTCCGACAGCCGAAAAACCCCCTTGCCCGGCCATGCCTTCCCTTCCCCTGATGGCACAGAATTCCAGTACGGACAAACCCATGCCGAAGACCGGGTCGGCCGCAGCCTGAATTGCGTCGCGCACGCGGTTTTAACGGATCACATGATCGATAAAGCCGACGGCCCGAAAATTCCCACCCAGCCCCAGTTCCCCAGAACGCCGGGAAGCTCCATGTTTTTCGAGGGCCGGAGCCGACAGGCTCATCGGCATGAGAACCGCAGTTGTCACGATCATCGCGGCCGTC
>NZ_JBEXPJ010000128.1:0-25614 GCF_040611995.1 Lentzea sp. NPDC006480 | reverse complement strand
GGGGTGCTCCGGGTCGGCGACGCAGAGGCGCTGCCGGGGCGCGTTGTGGTTGGTGTGCAGGTAGAGCCGGCCGTCCCCGGCGACGGACGCGGAACTCAAGCGGCTGCACGAAAAACTCCTCCTCTGCAACCAGGAGGCACCCACCGCGATTCCGCGCCAGCTGCCGTCCGCGCCGGCGCAGTTCGTCGGCAGGCAGGAAGACCTGGCCGAGCTGGACCACGCCGTGCGCACGGGTGTGGCGGCCATCGCGGGCGCGGGCGGCATGGGCAAGACGTGGCTCGCCCTGCACTGGGCGCACCGGAACCTGCACCGCTTCCCCGACGGCCAGCTGTTCGTGGACCTGCGCGGGTTCAGCCCCGACGAGACGCCGATGGAACCGGACGCCGCGATCCGCGGGTTCCTGCACGCGCTCGGTCTCGACGCCGGACGGATCCCGGCCGACCCGCACGCGAGCGCCGCGCTGTTCCGCAGGCTGGTCGCGCGCAAACGGCTGCTCGTGGTGATCGACAACGCCGTCGACGCCGCCCAGGTCACCCCGATGCTGCCCGGCGGCGACACCTGCAAGGTGCTCGTGACCAGCCGCAACCGGTTGCCGGGCAGCATCAGGCCGGTCGGTCTGGACGTGCTCGCGGACCGGGACGCCGGCACGTTGCTGGCGACCAGGATCGGCGCGACCAGGCTGAACGCCGAACCTCTCGCGGTGGCGCGGCTGATCGACCTGTGCGGCGGGCTGCCGCTGGCGTTGAGCATCGTCGGCGCCCGCGTGCTGACCGAACCGGACCTGTCGCTCGCCGCCATCGCCCGCCAGCTCGAAGAGCTCGGGCTGGGCGCGCTCGACGCGGACCCGAGCGTCAGCGTGCCGGTCGTGCTCTCCTGGTCGTACCGGGCGCTGTCCGACAGCCAGAAGAAGATGTTCGCCCTGCTGGGAATCGCGCCGGGCGAGGACATCGACCTGAGCGCGGCTGCGAGCCTCGGCGGAATGTCCACTGAGGACGCGCGAACAACACTCCGGTCGTTGGAACAGGCCTCGCTCATCTCGATCTCCGGTGGCTTCCGCGCGAGAATGCACGACCTGGTCCGGGCCTACGCGGCGGAACGAGCCAAGCACGTCGACGGCGACGAAGCCCTGCGCAGGCTCGTCGACCACCACGTCCACACCGCGCACGCCAACGACCGGGTGATCGACCCGCACCGGCCGTTGATCACCCTCGGGACGCACCCCGAGATCACTCCGGCGCAGGACAAAGCGGGCGCGCTGGCGTGGTTCGACGCCGAACGCGGCACGCGCCAGGCCGTCCAGCAAGCCGCAGCCCAGCGCGGCTGGAACGACGAGGTCGTGCTGCTGGCCAGGGTCTCGCACGCGTACAACCAGCACCGGGGCCACCTCGACGACGAGCTGGCCATGTGGCAGACGGCGATCAACGCCGCCGATGACCCGATGGACCGGGTCGTCGCGCACCGCATCATGGGCAGCAGCCTCGGC
Organism: Lentzea sp. NPDC006480; assembly: GCF_040611995.1. Lineage (NCBI taxonomy): Bacteria > Bacillati > Actinomycetota > Actinomycetes > Pseudonocardiales > Pseudonocardiaceae > Lentzea > Lentzea sp. NPDC006480. The sequence continues at coordinate 24,131 of NZ_JBEXPJ010000128.1, read as the reverse complement.
CAGGTCCAGCGCTACGACGAGGCGCTGCACCACCTGGACCAGGCCCTCGCACTGGCCGAACAGGTCGGCGAGGCCCTCCCGCTCGCCGACGCGCACGGCACGCTGGCGTGGCTGTGGGTCAGCCGGGCGGAGTACCAGCGAGCGTTCGAGCACGCCCGCGCCTCGCTGCCGCACTACCAGCAGAACGGCAACCAGATGCTCATCGCGCTGGCGCACAACAACATCGGCTACTGCGCCGCGGAGATCGGCTACACCGGGCAGGGCCGCGAGCACGCCACGAAGGCGCTGAACCTGCTGCACGAGCTCGGCGACCGGCAGGGCGAGGCCACCGCGGTCTCCACGCTGGCCCGCATCGAGTACCAGCTCGGCAACCACACCGAGTCGATCACCCTCTACGAGCACGCCATCGAGCTGTACCGGGCCGAGAACGACGACTACACCACCGCCAAGATCCTCATCAGCCTCGGCCACCCGCACCTCGCGCTCGGGCAGAACGACCAGGCCGCGAGGGTCTGGCAGGAGGGGCTGCGGATGCTGGAGCAGCAGGGACGCGACGACGAAGCCGACCACGTGCGCAAGCAGCTCGCGGAGATCCACGTCACCCCGGGGTCCTGACGACCAGGGTTCCTCACTGGCGCGAACAGGCACCCTGGACCGGCAACCTGGTGCCATGTCAACCATCACCCTGAACCAGCAGACCACCGCCACCCCCGAGCAGTTCGTCGCGGGCCTCACCGACTTCGGTCCCGGCCGCGCGCAGCTCTTCCCCAACAGCGCCGACGAGTTCCTGAAGGTGCACGACCAGGGCGAGAACTTCGCCGATGTCACCGAGGGTTCCGGCGGCATCTGGGAACGCCTGCACTACGACTGGTCCGACCTCAGCCACGTCGTCCTGACGACCACCGACTCCAACGTGTGGGGCGGCAAATCCGGTCACACCTACACGTTCACGAAGCAGGCCGACGGAACGACCGTCGTGCACGCTCAAGTCGTCCGCGAGGGCAAGAACCTCAAGGGCCGCCTGCTCGGCGTCGTGCTCGGCCTGTTCGGCAAGAAGGTTCTCGGCGGCGCACTCGCCAAGACCGTGCGGGCGATCGAGACCCGCGTCACGAACAGTTAGGTAAGGGTGCCCTAGGTACACACAGGCGGCGGAAGCTAACGTAGCCCGTCGTGAGCATCGTGGTGGAGCAACGCGGGCTGGATCCCGCACCGGTCCGAGCGAGCCCCCGGCGGCTGCGCGGGCTGGTGGTCCTGGTGGCGCTGCTCGCCGTCGCCGCGGTGCTGTCGCTGGTGATCGGTGCCCGGTCGCTCTCCCCCGCCGAGGTGTGGCAGGGGCTGTTCGGCGACCCCGGCACCGATCAGCGGCTCACCGAGATCACCCTGATCGTGCAGACGCTGCGCATCCCGCGGACGGTGCTCGCGATCGTCGCTGGACTCGCCTTGGGCGTCGCGGGCGCGTTGATCCAGGGGCACACCCGCAACCCCATCGCGGACACCGGCCTGCTCGGCGTCAACTCCGGCGCGTCGTTCGCCGTGGTGCTCGCGGTGTCCGTGTTCGGGCTGCAGAACCCCCTCCAGTACATGTGGTTCGCGTTCATCGGAGCCGCCGGCGCCGGGGTGCTCGTGTTCGGGCTGTCGAGCCTCGGGCGCGGGGCGGGCAACCCGCTCACCCTCGCCCTGGCCGGCCAGGGCGTCACGGTGTTCCTCGCCGCGATGACCGTCGGCATCGCGATGGGCGACAAGCTGACCCTGAACGTGCTGCGGTACTGGAACGCCGGCTCGGTGCAGGGCATCGGGTGGAACGTGATCATCGTGGCCGCGGTCTTCGTGGCCGCCGGGCTGGTGCTCGCGCTGGTCAACCTCCCCACGATCAACCTGCTCAACCTCGGCGACGACGTGGCGCGCGGGCTGGGCGTCAACATCGCGGCGGGCCGGACCATCGGCGTCGTGGCGGTCACGTTGCTCGCGGGGGCGGCCACGGCGGCGTGCGGGCCCATCGCGTTCCTCGGACTGATGGTCGCGCACATCGCGCGATGGATCACCGGGCCGGACTACCGGTTCCTCGTGCCGTGCGCGGGGTTGCTCGGCGCGCTCGTGCTGCTCGGCGGCGACGTCATGGGACGGCTCGTCGTGCTGCCGGGTGAGCTCGCGGCCGGCATCGTCATCGCCCTCATCGGCGCCCCGTTCTTCGCGGCGCTGGTCTGGCTCGGGAAGTTCAGGCAGGCATGACGACCACAGAAATGCATTCCGGGGTTCGGGTCGGTGGCTGGTCCTGGGTCTGGCGGCCGTGGATGGTGCTGGTGACGGTCGTGCTGGCCGCGCTGACGTTCCTGGTCTTCTGCGTGTCGATCTCGGTCGGCGACTTCACGGTCGAGCTGCCCGCGGTGTTCCGGACGATCTTCGGCCAGGGCGAGCGGGTCGACGAGTTCGTGATCATGGACCTGCGGATGCCGCGCTCGTTGATCGGCCTGATCGTCGGCGTCGCGCTCGGGATCTCCGGCGCGCTGACCCAGTCGATCGCGCGCAACCCGTTGGCCAGCCCCGATGTTCTCGGCATCACCGGTGGCGCGAGCGCGACCGCGGTCTTCCTCGTCACGGTCAGCGGCGGCGCGGCGGTCACCGGCGCGGTCGGACTGCCCGCGGCGGCGTTGACCGGCGGGCTGCTCACCGGGTTGCTCGTGTACTTCCTGGCGTGGCGGCGGGGCATCGACGGGTTCCGGCTGATCCTCATCGGCGTCTCCGTCAGCGCGGTCATGCAGGCGCTCACGACCTGGCTGCTGGTGCTGGCGGACATCCGCGACGTCGCCCGCGCGCAGTCGTGGCTGGTCGGGTCGCTCGACTCGCGGTCGTGGACCGAGGTGTGGACGACGCTGTGGGTCACCATCGCGTTGGTCGTCGTCGTCCTGGTCGTGTCGTTCCAGATGCAGCCGATGCACTTCGGCGACGACGTGGCCGCTGGTCTCGGTGTTCGCTACTCGGCCGTACGTGCCGTGCTGCTGCTGTGCGCTGTTCTTCTGGCGGGTGTTGCCGTCTCCGCGGCGGGCCCGGTGCCGTTCGTGGCACTCGTGGCTCCCCAGATCACCATGCGGCTGCTGCGCTCCCCCGTGCCGCCGTTGATCGCGTCGGGGTTGTTCGGCGCGTTGCTGCTCATCGGCTCGGACCTCATCGCACGGACCGTGCTGCCGAACGACCTGCCCGTCGGCATCGTCACGGCGATCATCGGCGGCCCGTTCCTCGTCTACCTGCTCGTGCGCCAGAACGTGAAGAAGGTTGACCTATGACCGCGCTCCGCAACGATGCCGCCCGACTGGGTACCGACGGCGTCACGGTCGGGTACGGCGACCGCGTCGTCCTCGACAACCTGGACGTCTCCATCCCGACCGGCGTGATCACCACGGTCATCGGTCCGAACGGCTGCGGCAAGTCGACCCTGCTCCGGACGCTGTCCCGGCTGCTCAAACCGCGCCAGGGCACCGTGCTGCTCGACGGCCACGACATCGCGCGCCTCAAGACCAAGGACGTCGCGAAGAAGATGGGTCTGCTCCCGCAGGCCCCGATCGCGCCAGAAGGGCTCACGGTCGCCGACCTGGTCGCGCGCGGCCGGCACCCGCACCAGAGCTGGGTCCGGCAGTGGTCCAGCGACGACGCGGGGATCGTCGCGCGCTCGCTGGAGATGACCGGGGTCGCCGACCTGGCCCACCGTCCCGTCGACTCGCTCTCGGGCGGGCAACGGCAGCGCGTGTGGATCTCCATGACGCTCGCCCAGGGCACCGACCTGCTGCTGCTCGACGAACCGACGACCTACCTGGACCTCGCGCACGCGATCGACGTGATCGACCTCGTCGACGACCTGCACGAGGGCGGCTGCACGATCGTCATGGTGCTGCACGACCTGAACCTCGCGGTCCGCTACAGCGACAACCTCATCGTGATGAAGGCCGGATCCATTGTCGCTCAAGGACATCCGAGCGAGGTGATCACGAGCGACCTGCTGCTGGACACGTTCGGCCTGCAGGCGAAGGTGATCGACGACCCCGTCAGCGAGCGCCCCTTGATCGTTCCCATCGGACGGACGCACGTGACGCCGAAGCGTGACGAACGCCTAGGTTAGCCTGTCCTAACCGGGTGATAAGGTTCGCCTGTCCTAATTTCCCCGCCGCGTGGGCAGCGAACGAAGAGGTGCCGAATGGGCCAGCGAACAGCCATGACCTGGAAGCGTGTGACGGCCGTGGCAGCAGCCGCGATCGTCGGGGCCTCCGTCCTCGCCGGGTGTGGTTCCTCCACTCCGGCCTCGACGCCTGGCGCGAACAACGCTGCCGGTGGCACGTTCCCGACCAAGGTCGAGCACTTCTTCGGCACGACGGAGATCAAGGAAGCGCCCAAGCGCGTCCTGTCCCTCGGCTACACCGACGACCAGACGCTGCTCGCGCTCGGCGTCGTCCCGGTCGGCATGATCGACCAGTACCCGAACCCCGAGGGCACCAAGCCCGACATCAACACCCAGTGGGCCTGGGTGAAGGACAAGTGGGGTTCGGCCACGCCCGAGGTCGTGATGAAGAACGGCGACACCGAGCCGAACTTCGAGAAGATCGCCCAGCTGCGTCCCGACCTGATCGTCGCCGTCTACTCCGAGGCGACCCAGGAGTGGTACGACAAGCTGTCCAAGATCGCGCCGGTGGTCGGCCGCACCAAGGAGGAGAAGGAGCCCTTCAGCGCGAAGTGGCAGGACAACGTGCTGCAGATCGCGAAGGCGGTCGGCAAGGGTGACGAGGGCGCGAAGCTGATCAAGGGTCTCGACGACAAGCTCGCCGAGGTCAAGAAGGCCAACCCGGACTTCGCGAACCAGACCGCCACCGTGCTGACCTGGTACAAGGACGCGATCGTGCCGTTCACCACCACCGACGTGCGCGGTCAGCTCCTGACCGGCATCGGCTTCAAGGGCAACACGAAGATCGACGAGCTCGCGGCGGGCGACTTCTCCACCAAGATCTCGCCCGAGAAGATCGACCTGATCAACACCGACCGCATCTTCGTGATCGCCGACAAGGCGGACGCGGACGCGCTGAAGAACTTCCCGCTGTTCGCGAACCTGCCTGCGGTCAAGGCCGGCAAGGTCTCCTGGCTGCTCGACAGCGAGGGCCCCGCGATCGGCGCCGCGATCTCGCAGGCCACCCTGCCGTCCCTGCCCTACGCGATCGACGAGCTGGCGAAGGCCGCCAAGACCACCGGCTGAGCCATGAACGGCGTATTCATGGACGTGAGGTCCATGAATGCGCCGTTCATGGACGTACTCGCTGACTTTCGAGGGGTCTTTGTGAGCATCACCGTGGCCATCCTGCGCACGGCCACCGGACGGGAGGCCCTTCGCTGGGTGCTCGACCACTGCCGGTCCGCTCCGGGTCTGCCGATCGCCACCGTGCTGGCGACGGTGGTGGGAGCGGTGCTCCAGATCGTCCCGGTGTTCCTGCTGGGCACCGTGGTGGACGGGATCGTGCAGGGTCGAAACGTTTCGATCCTCTGGTCGATCGGCATCGCGACCGTCGTCTCGGCATTGGCCGGGGCGGTGATGACCGCGGTCTCGACCTACCTCGTCGGCCGGGTCGGCGCGGAAATGCTTGCCCGCCTGAGGGAAGGCGCTGTCCGCGCGGTGCTCGGGATGCCGAGCGCACGGATCGAACAGGTCGGCCGTGGTGACGTGTTGTCGCGCGTCGGTGACGACGTCGCCGTCATCTCCAAGGGTTTCCGCACCGCGATCCCGACGATCTTCTCGGCGGCCGTCCTGGTCGTCATCGCCACCGCCGGCATGTTCGGGCTCGACTGGCGGCTCGGTCTCGCGGGTGCCTGTGCGCTGCCCGCATACGCGTTGGCGTTGCGGTGGTATCTGCCTCGCTCACAGCCTTTGTACCGCGCCCGTTCCGAAGCCCAGGCCGATCGCGCGCAGGCGTTGATCAACGGCCTCGACGGCATAGCGACGGTGCGCGCTTATCGGTTGGAGAACGCGTTCCGGGACAAGGTGACCGCGGAGTCGTGGCGAGTGCGGAACATCGGCATCGACGTGTTCCGGTTCTTCGGCCGCTTCATCGGACGGGAGAACCGCGCCGAGTTCATCGGGCTCGGCCTGATCATCGTCGTCGGCTACTTCCTGGTGACCAACGGGCAGTCCTCGCTGGGTCAGGTTTCCGTTGCCGCGCTGCTGTTCCACAAGTTGTTCGTGCCGCTCGGCCTGATCATGGCGTTCTTCGACGAGGCGCAGAAGTCCGGTGCCGGGCTGACGCGTCTCGTCGGTGTGCTGTCGGAGTCCGACGGCGACTCACTGGTGCGCAGCGCGGTGGCGGTCGACGGTGACGCACAACCACTTCCGGTCTCCGTGCGCGGACTTTCCTTCCGCTACCCCGAATCCGAGCACGACGTGCTGACGGACATCTCATTGGAAATCCCGGCGGGGACGTCGCTGGCGCTGGTCGGTGCGACCGGCGCGGGCAAGACGACGCTGGCCGCGTTGGTGGCGGGAACCGGGACTCCGCTGACCGGATCCGTGCACATCGGGCCGACAGATCTCGCTGAAGTGGATGAGGCCGGGGCGCGTGCGCTGGTCAGCATCCTGACTCAGGAAGCGCACGTTTTCGCCGGTCCGCTCGCCGAGGATCTTCGTTTGGCCGCACCGGATGCGACCGAGGACGAGCTGATGTCCGCGCTGCGCACGGTGGGCGCGGACGCGTGGGTCGAAGCGCTTCCGCAGGGCCTTCACACGGATGTCGGCGAGGGCGGTGAACGCCTCGACGTGACCAAGATCGCCCAGATCGCGCTGGCCCGCCTGGTGCTCGGCCGGTCCCCCGTCGTCGTGCTGGACGAGTCGACGGCCGAGGCGGGCAGCCAGGGTGCCGCCGCGCTGGAACGAGCCGCGCTCGCGGCCTGCCGTGGCCGCACCACGTTGCTGGTCGCACACCGCTTGACGCAGGCCATCGCCGCGGACCGGATCGCCGTTCTCGACGCAGGTCGTGTGCTGGAACAGGGAACTCACGACGAACTTGTGGCGCGTGACGGGCGTTACGCGGCACTTTGGGCTGCTTGGCGATTCGGTTCCGCGAATACTTAGGTTAGGCTCACCTTCATGGAACAGGTGCTGCTTTCGACCGACCGGATCGCCTCTGTTCGGCGCCGTGCCGGTGAGTACCCGCAGCGGACCATCGCCGTCGCGAGCGCGGTGGCGCTGACGCACTGGGCGGACCCCTCGCTGATCGTCGACGGGCTGGAGCTCTCGCCCGCGACGCTGTTCGGAGATCTGCTCGTGTGGGCCGACAAGGGGCAGCAGTCGGACGTGGTCGAAGATGCTGATGGCTGGCGAATTCCGTTGCCGTCAGGGATCGACGCGGGGGCGGCTCAGCGGGTGCTCGACGACCTCGCCGAGTTCCCCAATCGCGCCATCGGCACGCTGACCACGCAGACGCTGGACGAGCGGCTCGCGGACCTGAACCGCTGGAACGACAACGAGTTCCCCCGCGAACGACCGAGCATCGTCGAACTGTTCCGCGCTCAAGCGGCGTTGCGACCGGACGCCGTGGCGATCAACGACGGCGACCGCGCCTTCACCTACGGCGAGGTGCTGGCCCGTTCCAACCAGCTGGCTCGCTTTCTGCTCTCGCAGGGCCTGACCGCCGAGCAGGTCGTGGGCATCTCGCTGGACCGCTCGGCCGAGATGATCGTCAGCCTGCTCGCCGTGCTGCAGGCCGGTGGCGCGTTCGTGCCGCTCGACCCGCAGTGGCCGGCCTCCCGGCGCGCATCCGTGATCACCGACGCTCAAGTCGTCCTACTTCTGGGCGCTGGTCAGGACGACGAGCCCGACGCCGTCGCGGTCGACCTGGATTCCTGGGATTTCGCGGAGTGTTCGGGCGAACCCACCGAAGTGCGGATCGCCGGCGCGCAGCTCGCGTACGTGATGTTCACGTCCGGCTCGACCGGCCGCCCCAAGGGCGCGATGATCCGGCACGAGGCGATCAGCGAACGCCTGCTGTGGCAGGTGCACCAGATCCTCCACTTCGGACACTCGGACGCGTCGCTGTTCAAGGCGCCGCTGTCGTTCGACATCTCCGTCAACGAGATCTTCCTGCCGCTGGTGTGCGGTGGCCGGACCGTGGTCGTGCGCTCCGGCGGCGAACGCGACCCGCACCACCTGCTGGCCACGATCGCCCGGCACCGCGTGACGTTCGTGTACCTGGTGTCGTCAATGCTGGACGTCCTGCTGAACATCGCGGGCGACGGCGAGCTCGCCAGCCTGCGGCACGTGTGGTGCGGCGGCGAGGTGCTCACACCCGAGCTGTACGAACGGTTCCGCACGCAGCTCGACATCCCGATGTACCACGGCTACGGCCCCGCCGAGGCCACGATCGGCGTCTCGCACGTGATCTACCGCGGCGAGGCCGAGCGGTTGTCGACGTCGATCGGCAAGGCCAACCCGAACACCGACCTGTACGTGCTCGACGACCGGTTGCGGCCGTGCCCGCCCGGCGTCGGCGGCGAGCTGTACATCGGCGGGTTCCTTCTGGGCCGCGGCTATGTGAACGCTCCCGGTCTGACGGCCTCGCGGTTCGTCGCGAACCCTTTCGCGGCGGACGGCTCGCGCCTGTACCGGACCGGTGACCTGGCGCGGTTCGCACCGGACGGGTCGCTCGACTTCCTCGGCCGGGTCGACAACCAGGTCAAGATCCGCGGCATGCGGCTGGAGCTGGAGGACGTCGAGGTCGCGCTCGCCGAGCACCCTCAGGTGCGCCACACCTGTGTCGTGGTGCGCAAGAACTCCGCCGGCGGCAACTACCTCGTGGGCTACGTCGTGCCGTCCGACCCGTCGCTGACCTCGGACGCCGTGAAGCAGTGGGCGACCGAGCACCTCGTCGAGTACATGGTGCCCGCGCACGTCGTGGTGATGCACGAGTTCCCGTTGACCGCCAACGGAAAGCTCGACCGCCGCGCGCTGCCCGAGCCGGTGGTGGAGACCGGGCCGATCACCGTTGCGGAGAACGACGACGAGGCGGTGATCTGCGCGGCCGTCGCGTCGGTGCTGCGCGTCGAGCAGGTCGGCGCGGACCAGGACTTCTTCGAGCTGGGCGGCGACAGCATCCTGGCGATCTCGCTGCTGTCGGCGTTGCGGGCGGAGGGCGTGTTCGTCACCGCCACCCAGATCTTCGTGAACCGCACTCCGCGTGCCCTGGCCGCTGTCGCGTCACGCGAAGGCGCCGCTGTCGACCACGACGACGTGCCGACCGGCCCGGTGGCGGGTCTGCCGATCGTGCAATGGCTCGGCGAGACCACGGACGCCGTCGACGGGTTCGTGCAGTCGGTCGTGGTGAACACGCCGGCAGACCTGACCGCGGAGGCGCTGACGCGGATCCTCGACGCGGTGGTCGCGCGGCACGACATGTTGCGCGCCAGGCTCGTCAGGGGCGAGCGGTGGTCGTTCGACATTCCGGCGGACGGGCATGCGTTGTGGGACGAGAGCAACGCTCCGCTGGAAGCATGCGTCGAGGCAGCGACCGAGGGGCTCAACCCGGACGCGGGCATCATGCTGCGCGCGGTCTGGCGGCCGCAGGCTCAGCAGCTCGTGCTCGTGATCCACCACGTGGTGATCGACGGTGTCTCTTGGCGGATCCTGCTCGACGACCTCGCCCTTGCGTGGCAGCAGGTCTCGTCCGGCGCCGCGGTGGAGCTCCGGCCGGTCGGCACCTCGTTCCGGCGCTGGACCCAGTTGCTGGAGCAGGCCTCGTTCTCGGCCGACCGCGCGTACTACGAGCGCGCGTTGCCGGGCGTGGACCAGTTGCTCGGCCGGCGTGAGCTGACCGATGACGATGTCGTTGCGCGCGAACAGGTCCGGACCGTGACGGTCGGTTCCCGGGCCACCGCCGCGTTGCTGAGCGATGTGCCGGCGTTGTTCCACGCCAAGGTGAACGACGTGCTGCTGACCGGGCTCGCGGTCGCGCTCGCCCGCTGGCGGCGGGACAACGGGCAGGACCAGACGTTCGCGCACATCGAGCTGGAGGGGCACGGCCGCGAAGGCCGGTTCGTGCCGCGCGACCCCGACCTGTCGCGCACGGTCGGCTGGTTCACCACGCTGTTCCCGGTGACCGTGGATCCCGGTTCGGGCGATCTGGCGACGGCTTTGAAGCGGGTCAAGGAAGATCTGGCGCGGGTGCCGAGCAACGGCGTTTCCTACGGCGCATTGAAGTACCTGCACGACGAGCGGTTCGACGCGTCGCGCCCGCAGGTGCTGTTCAACTACCTCGGCCGGTTCTCCGGTGGCACGACCGGCGAGTGGCAGCTCGCGGAGAACGCCGGTCAGCTCGGCGAGAAGCGCGACCCGGCGATGCGGCTGCCGCGCGCCCTGGAGTTCAACGCCTCCGCCGAACCCGGCGCAGACGGCGAGCTGGAACTGGTCACGGTGATCTCGTGGCCGTCCGGGGTCTTCACCGACGCCGACACCGCCAAGATCGGCGAGTACTTCGTCGCCGCGCTGGCAGGCCTGGCGGAGCTCGGCACCGGTGGCCACTCCCCCAGCGACTTCGACCTGGTGCCGCTCACCCAGGCCGACGTCGACGCGCTGGACTCCCCGGCGTTGCGGGACGTCCTGCCGCTGACCCCCTTGCAGGAAGGCCTCTACTTCCACTCGGTGTTCGACGACTCGTCCGCACACCGGTACGTCGAGCAGCAGCTGCTGACGTTGACCGGAACCGTTGACGCACGCCGGCTGGAGGCCGCCACGACGCGTCTGCTGGAGCTCTTCCCGAACCTCGCGGCTCGCTTCGTGTCGCTGGCCGACGGGCGGGTCGTGTCGGTGTTGGAGTCCGGGGTGCGGCCACAGTTCTCCACTGTGGACGGTCAGGGCATGAGCGGCGAGGAGATCCAGGCCTTCGCGGAACGGGACCGCGTCGCCGGGTTCGACCTCGCACGCGGGCCGCTGATGCGGTTCACGCTGATCCGGACCGCGCCTGGTCGCTACGTGCTGGTGCAGACCGTGCACCACATCATCGCGGACGGCTGGTCGGTGCCGCCGATGCTGCGCGCTCTGCTGGCCGAGTACAACGCGCCGGGTTCGGTGCACCCGCGGGGCAGCTACGCGGACTACGTGCGCTGGCTGGTCTCCGCCGATGCCGCGGAGAGCGACCGCGTCTGGGCCGCCGAACTGGAGGGCCTGGCCGGCCCGTCGCTGACCGTCGAGGGGCACGAGCCGTCGAAGCGGTTCGAGGACACGGCTGTCGACGCGCCCGCGGGCTTCGACGACCTGCTGCGCACGGCCGGGGTGTCGCTCAGCGTCGCGGTGCACAGCGCGTGGGCCGTGACGCTCGGTGCGATCCTCGAAAGCACTGACGTCGTGTTCGGGTCCACTGTGTCCGGCCGGGACGCGGACGTGCCGGGCATCTCCGAGATGGTCGGCCTGTTCATCAACACCATTCCGGTGCGTGCTCAATGGTCTGCTGACACTTCGGTTGCGGAGCTGCTGGCTTCCGTGCGGCGGCACCAGACCGCCGTGCTGCCGCACCAGCACGTCTCGCTGACCCGGATCGGGAGGCAGGCGTCGTTCGACACGCTCGTGGTGTTCGACATCGCTCTGGACAAGTCCTTGCTGGGCACGGCTGACGGGTTCGAGATCGCCGAGGTCGTGAACGAGGGTGCGCCGCACTACCCGTTGACTTTGGAGGTTCAGCGGCACCTCGACGGGTCGTTGCGGTTCAACCTGATCTACGACACGGCCGTGGTGCGGTCTTCTGGTGCCGAGCGGATCGTGCGGGCGTTCGCCGACACCTTGCTGGCTCTGATCGGCGGTTCCGAGATTCCGGTGCCCGCGTTGACCGACACGCGTGCCGGGGCGGACATCGAGCCGGTGACGCTGGCGCAGCTGTTCGACCGCGCGGCTTCGCGTGATCCCGCCGCCACCGCTGTGACGTTCTGCCGTCTCGACGGGTCTTCGGAGTCGCTGACGTTCGGCGAGCTCTTCGAGGCCAAGAACCGGCTCGCGGCGACGCTGCAGGCGCACGGCGTCGGCCCGCACACCCGTGTCGCCGTCGCTCTGCCGCGCTCGTTGGACCAGGTGGTCGCGCTGATCGCGGTCGTCTCGGCCGGTGCCGCGTACGTGCCGCTGGACCTGGCTTACCCGGACGACCGGCTCGAGTTCGTGCTCGCCGACGCCCAGCCGCAGGTCGCGTTCGTCGAACCGGGCCAGGAGGCGCGTTTCTCGGCCATGCTCGCGCGTGCCGGTGTCACGGCGACGGCGTTGAGCGTGGGCGACGTGGTGTCCGGTTCGTTCGTGGAGCCGGAGACCGACTGGCGGCACCCCGCTTACCTGATCTACACGTCCGGTTCGACCGGGCGCCCCAAGGGTGTCGTCGTCTCGCACGAGAACGTGGTCTCGCTGCTGGTCAACACCGCGCCCGAGATGTCCTTCGGTCCGGCCGACATCTGGACCCAGTTCCACACCTACTCGTTCGACGTCGCGGTGTGGGAGCTCTGGGGCGCGCTGACCCACGGCGGCCAGCTGGTCGTGCCCGAGCACAGCCTGACCCGCTCGCCGGTCGACTTCCGCAAGCTCGTGCTCGACCGCGGTGTGACTGTGTTGTGTCAGACGCCGTCGGCGTTCTACCAGTTCATCGACGCCGACCTGCACTCGCCGGAGCCGCTGACCGCGTTGCGCCGGGTGATCTTCGCCGGTGAAGCTCTCGATCTGGGCCGGTTGCGCGGCTGGGTCGGGCGGTACGGGCCGGACCGGCCCGAGCTGGTCAACATGTACGGCATCACCGAGACCACCGTGCACACCACGTACCGGCTGCTGGACTCGCTCGATTTCGGGCTGGACAAGGAGGTCAGCCCGATCGGCGGCCCGATCGCGGGGCTGTGGTGCTACCTGCTCGACTCGTCGTTGCGGCCGGTGCCGCCGGGTCAGGTCGGCACGATCTACGTCGCCGGCCCGCAGGTGACCCTGGGCTACAACGGCCGCCCTGGTCTGACCGCGTCCCGGTTCGTCGCGGACCCGTTCGCGGGCGACGGTTCGCGGATGTACCACTCGGGTGACCTCGCGCGGCGCAACCTCGACGGCGAGCTGGAGTTCCTCGGGCGGGCCGATCTGCAGGTGCAGCTCAAGGGCTTCCGGATCGAGCTGGGCGAGGTGGAGTCGGCGATCCTCGCCGTTCCCGGAGTCGTCGACTGCGCTGTGACGGTGGCGGACTCCGCCGACCACCTGGTCGCGCACGTGGTGGGTACGCCTGCGACCGATGTGCTGGCTTTCGTCGGTGGGACGCTGCCGGCGCACATGGTGCCGCAACGCGTTCTGCTGCTGGACGCGCTGCCGCTGACCGTCAACGGCAAGCTGGACCGCCGGGCACTGGCTGAACGGGCCCGCGACTCCGCGGATTCGCCTGACGTGGTGCCCTCGGACGCTCCCGCGCTGGCCTCGCTCGTCTCGGTGTTCGCGGCCGCGCTGCCGGGGTCCACAGTGGACGCAGACACGGACTTCTTCGCGGCCGGCGGCGACTCGATCATCGCGATCGGGGTGGTGAACCGGGCTCGCGCGCTCGGCGTGCGGTTCGCGCCGCGCGACCTGTTCCTGCACAAGACTCCGCGCGCGCTGGCCGCTCAGTTCGGCGTGCGAGCCGCGCCGGTCGCCGCTGCGGTGGCGCGGCAGGACGGCCCGGTCCCGCCGACCGCGATCGTGCTGCGCCAACGGGAACTGGGCGGCTCGCTGCGGACGTTCGCCCAGGCTCGCCGGCTCCCCTGCGCCAGCCTGGCCGACGCCCGGCGCGCCGCGGAGGCCGTGGTGCGGGCACACGCGGCCCTCAGCATGCGGCTGACCGTCACCGACGGGGTGTGGACGCTCGGAATCGATCCCGACTGGCAGGCCCCCTGGGGGGATCGGGTCCCCACTCCAATCATCTCAAGCGGGTCTGACAGTTCTGATGATCTTCAGACCGTCGCGAACGAGGCAGCGGGCCGGCTCGACCCCGAGGCCGGCGTCATGGCGGCGTTCAGCTGGGTCGAGTCGAGCAAGACGCTGGTCGTCGTGGTGCACCACTTCGCCGTGGACGCGGTGTCCTGGCTGATCCTGCTCGACGACCTGGCCGCGGCCATGCGCGGCGAACAGCTCGCGCCGGCCACCACGCCGTTCCGCGACTACGCCGACGCCCTGACCCTGGGCGCGCAGCACACCCCGGACCTGCGCCGCTGGATCGAAGCGCTCGACGCCCCGGTCCTCACCCCGCAGAGGTCGGACATCCGCGAGATCACGGTCAACCTCAACGCCGGGATCACCGACCGCGTCGTGCACACCGCGCCGACCGCGCTGAACCTCGGTCTCACCGAACTCCTCGCGGGTGCGTTGCGGACGGCGTTGACCGAGATCCAGGGCACGCCGACGGATCTGGTGATCGAGCTCGAACGCCACGGCCGCGTGCCGCTGCACGACGACCACGACTACACCCGCACGGTCGGCTGGTTCACCTCCATCGCGCCGGTCAGGCTCAGCGCCGAGACCGACCCGGTCGAGGCCGCCCGCGAGCTCACCAGGAAGCAGCCGGACGAGGAGCAGCACGTCAGGTACGGACAGCTGCGGTACCTCAACCCGCAGACCGCGCCCGTGCTGGCCGCGCTCCCTAAGCCGCAGGTGCTGTTCAACTACCTGGGCCGCGGCAGCGAGTCGCAGGCGTTGCACATCGGCCACACCGGGCCGAGCCCGTACGCGGTCGAGGTCAACGCGTGGGTCGACACCACGACGGGCAGCCTCAGAGCCACGTTCGCACTCACCGGCGACGTGTCCGACGAGATCGCGGCACGCTGGCTGCTCGCACTCGAACGGATCGCGGACGTCGCGACCACGGCACGGCGGACCGCGCCCGTGTCGCCGTTGCAGAAGGGCCTCTACTTCCAGGCCGAGCTGGCCGGGGAAGCCGGGCACTACGTGGCGCAGAGCTGCTTCACGTTCGACCGCAGGCTCGACGTGCCGGCGCTGGAGCAGGCGATGGCGCACGTCATCGCGAAGCACCCCGTCGTCGGCGCCGGGTTCGAGACCGAGGACGGCGAACCGGTCCAGGTGCTCGCGCCAGGCCGAACCGTCAAGGTCGGCGTCGTCGACGTGCTCAACCGCGAGGCCGTGGACGCGCTGCGCGACGAGGACCGGGCGACCGGTTTCGACCTCACCGACCCGCCGCTCGTGCGGATGGCCGTGCTGCGGCTGCCGGACGGCCGGGACGCGCTGCTCTTCAGCCACCACCTGCTGTTGTGGGACGGCTGGTCGCGCGAGATCGTGCTGCGCGACTTCTTCGACGCCTACCGGGCGATCCTGGCGGGCGACCCGCTCGACACCACACCCGCGCCGAGCTTCGAGGCCTACACCCGTGCGCTCAAGGCCAAGGACGCGGCAGCGGCGGAACAGTTCTGGACCCGGTACCTGAAGGACCTGCCCGGACCGACCCTGCTCGCCGGACCGTCCACTTCGGACACGCTTCCTGTCAAGATCACCACGACGCTCAGCGAAGAGCAGTCCGACCGGCTGCGCGACGCCGCGAAGAGGCACGGCGTCACGCTCAACTCGGTCGTCACCGGGGCACTGGGCCTCCTCCTCGGCAGCGAGACGGGGCGCGCGGACGCGGTGTTCGGCGTGACCGTGTCCGGCCGCGAGGAGGAAGGCACCGGGGAAATCGTCGGCGTCCTGCTGAACACCGTGGCGATGCGGGTGAACGCCAAGCCGCACGACAGCGTCGGCGAGTTCCTCGAAGGCGTCCAGCGCTGCAGGGTCGACGCGATGGACCACGAGCACGCCGGGCTCGGCGAGATCCAGCGCGCCAGCGGTCAGGACCAGCTGTTCGACAGCCTGTTCGTGCTGCAGAACTTCCTGGACGACACCACGTTCGTCGAGTTCAACACGATCAACCACATCACCGCGCACGAGTTCGAGGACTCGACGCACTACCCGTTCACGTGGGTGGTGACGCCGGGCCGGCAGCTCACGGTCAAGCTGGAGTACCGGCCCGCGATCACCGAGCCCACCACCGCGCACCGGCTCTTCACCGAGTACCTGCGCGTCCTCGACGACCTGGCCACGACCGACGGCCCGATGGCAGCGGTCCGCGGCACCGGGCCGATGCCGGAGCTGAACGCCCCCAACGACTTCGGCACGAAGACGGTCGTCGACCTGTTCGACGAGGCCGCCGACCGCAACCCGGATCGGATCGCTCTCGTCGCGCACGGCAAGACGATGACGTTCGCGGAGCTGCGCGATCGCAGCCGTCATCTGGCCGGGGTGCTGTGCTCGCGCGGAATCGGCGTCGAGACGTTCGTGGCCATCGCGGTGCCGCGCTCGTTGGACTGGGTCGTCGCGTTGTTCGGGATCCTGCGGTGTGGTGCGGCGTACGTGCCGCTGGAGCTGGACCACCCGGACGAGCGGATCGCCGCGATCATCGACGACGCGCGGCCGGCGTTGATCATCACGACCTCGGTGGTGGCACCGCGCATCCAGGGTCCGACGTT
The DNA here is from genome assembly GCF_040611995.1 of Lentzea sp. NPDC006480. NCBI lineage: Bacteria > Bacillati > Actinomycetota > Actinomycetes > Pseudonocardiales > Pseudonocardiaceae > Lentzea > Lentzea sp. NPDC006480. The sequence goes on along the minus strand of NZ_JBEXPJ010000128.1, from coordinate 7,631 downwards.
CGAGCTGGACGAGCCGTGGCCGCACGCCGAGCCGGTGATCACGTTCTCCCCCGACGACCCCGACCGGCTCAAGCACGCGGCCTACACGATCTACACCTCGGGTTCGACCGGCAAGCCCAAGGGCGTCGTGACCGAGTACGCGGGCCTGACCAACATGCTGGTCAACCACCAGCGGCGGATCTTCGAACCGGTGCTGGCCGAGCACGGGCACCGGACGTTCCGGATCGCGCACACCGTCTCGTTCGCGTTCGACATGTCGTGGGAGGAGCTGCTCTGGCTCGCCGACGGCCACGAGGTGCACATCTGCGACGAGGAGCTGCGCCGCGACGCCACCGGGCTGGTCGAGTACTGCGCCGAGCACGAGATCGACGTCATCAACGTGACGCCGACCTACGCACAGCAGCTGGTGGCCGAAGGTCTGCTCGGCAAGCACAAGCCGGCGCTCGTGCTGCTGGGCGGGGAGGCCGTCACGCCGACGCTGTGGGAGCTGCTCGCCGGGACACCGGGCACGGTCGGCTACAACCTTTACGGGCCAACGGAGTACACGATCAACACGCTGGGCGTCGGCACGTTCGACTGCGTCGACCCGGTGGTCGGCGTGGCGATCGACAACACCGACGTCTACGTGCTCGACCCGTGGCTGCGGCACGTGCCGGACGGCGTCGCGGGCGAGCTTTACGTGTCAGGCGTGGGAATCGCACGCGGCTACCTCGGCCAGCCCGCTCAGTCCGCGGAACGGTTCGTGGCATGCCCTTGGGTGCCAGGACAAAGGATGTACCGCACGGGCGACCTGGTGATCAGGCGGCCCGACGGCAACCTGCTCTACCTCGGCCGCACGGACAAGCAGGTCAAGATCCGCGGTCACCGCGTCGAGCTCGGCGAGGTCGAGGCCCGGTTCGCCGCGCACCCGGACGTCCGGTTCGTCGCCGCCGTCGCGCAGTCCGACCCGCAGGTCGACGGCGCGTACCGGCTCGCGGCCTACCTCGTGCTCGAACCGGGAGCGGACATCCCGGCGATCGCGGCCGAGGTCGGCGCGGGCATGCCGGACTACCTGCGGCCCTCGCACTACGCGGCGGTGGACGCGATCCCCTTGACGGTCAACGGAAAGGCCGACACGAGTGCGTTGCCAGAGGCCCGGCCGCTCGGCACGCTCGTGCGGCAGGAAGCGCGGGAGCTGACCGAGACCGAGACGCTGGTGCGCGAGCTGTTCGCCGAGGCGCTCGACCTGGACGAGGACGAGGTCGGCATGGCGAGCGGCTTCACCGAGCTGGGCGGGCACTCGATGCTCGCGGTGCGGCTGATCGGCCTGCTGCGCCGCGAGTTCGGTCCCGTGGTCACGATCCGCGACCTGCTGGCCCTGTCCACCCCCGAAGCGATTGCGCGCCACGTTGACGAACACTGAAGTCCGCACCGGCCAGGACGTTCTCCGGATCGCCCTGCGCCGCAACGTCGGCGCGATGGCGTCCGGAACCCTGCTGATGGGGTCGTACCAGGCCGCCGAGACCGCCGTGCCGATCCTGCTCGGCGTGATCGTCGAGTACGCGTTGCGCGGCGGGCGGCTCGGCTCGCTGGGGCTCGCGCTGCTGGCGCTCGGGCTCGTCATGGCGACCGTGTCGTACTCGTGGCGGTTCGGCATGCGGATCCTGCAGAAGGCGAACACGACCGAGGCGCACCGGTGGCGGGTCGAGGTCGCCGACCGCGGCCTGCAACCGGTGGCGCGCGACGTCGGCCTCAAGTCCGGCGAGGTGCTCACCATCGCCACCGAGGACGCCGACCAGACCGCGGACATCATCGAGGTGGTGCCGCTGCTGGTCAGCTCCCTGGTGTCGGTGGTGATCACCGGCGTCGTGCTGGCGGTGATCAGCGTGCCGCTCGGCGTGCTGGTTTTCGTCGGCACGGCAGCGATTCTCAGTGTCCTGAGCGTGATGTCACGACGGATCGGCGCCAGCACCCAAGTGCAGCAGGCGAAAGTCGCGCGGGCGGGCGCGAAGGTGTCCGACCTGATCGCCGGTCTGCGGCCGTTGCACGGGTTCGGCGGCAGCTACGCGGCGTTCCAGGCCTACCGGCGGGTGAGCACCGAGGCCAAGAAGCAGTCGATCGTCGTGGCGCGGGTCAACGGCGTCTACGCGGGTGCTTCGCTGGCGCTGAACTCGTTGCTGGCGGCGGCGGTGACGCTGTGGGCCGGGTACCTGACGTTCCAGGGCACCATCGGCATCGGCGAGCTGGTGATGGCGGTCGGTCTGGCGCAGTTCCTGATCGAACCGCTGAAGCTGTTCTCGGAGATGCCGAAGTACGTCATGATCGCGCGCGCCTCGGCCGAACGGATGGCGTTGGTCCTGGCAGCGCCACCGCTCATGACGCCGGGCGTGGAGGTTCCCGGTCCCGATGGCGGCCTAGAGGTCAAGGCGCTGACGCACGGGACCTTGCGGGACTTGACGTTCTCGGTGCGACCTGGCGAGTTCGTCGCGATCGCGGCCTACCAGCCGCAGGCCGCGGCCGAGCTGGCGTCGGTGCTTTCCGTTGACGTGCCACCATCTTCGTACTCGGGTGTCGTGCGGGTGGCGAAGCAGGAGATCGCCGCGCTGACGATCGAGAGCGTGCGCACGCACCTGCTGGTCAACCCGTCGCACCACGAGGTGTTCGCGGGAACGTTGCGGGACAACGTCGATCCGTCCGGCACGAGCACGCTGGTCGAGGAAGCCGTCGAAGCCGCGATGCTCACCGACGTCGTGGCCCTGCACTCCGACGGCCTCGACTACGCCGTGCGCGACCGCGGTGCGAACCTGTCCGGCGGCCAACGCCAACGGCTCTCACTCGCCCGTGCGTTGGCCGCGGACCCGGAAATCCTGGTGCTGCACGACCCCACGACGGCCGTGGACGCGGTGACCGAACAGCTGATCGCCCGCAACGTCACGGCGTTGCGGCGCGGCCGGACCACGGTCGTGATCACCAGCAGCCCGGCACTGCTCGACGTGGCCGACCGGGTGATCGTGCTCGACGACGGCGCGGTGACCGGTGAGGGCACGCACCGCGAGCTGCTCGGCCGTGACTCCTCCTACCAGCTGGCGGTGGCCCGATGAGGTTCGACTGGCGTGGCGGCCCGGCCACCGTGGTGTTCGAGAGTTCGCTCGACGCGGTCGAGCTCCAGCACCAGGGCGGCGATCTCTGGTCCGCCGAAGTCGAGCTGCCCGAACGGTTCCGGGTCACGTACCACTTCGTCGACGCCGACGGAGACGAGCACGCCGATCCGTCGAATCCCTCAGCGGCAGGTCCGAACCGGTCGATCCTCTCGACCCCCGACCTCGACCCGCAGCCGCACTGGCCGGTCGTCGGGCCGGACGAGCTGTTCGACCTGCCGTCGCTGCGGATCCGGTGGAACGGCACGTTGGGGCGCAGGACAGTTCGCGTGCACCAGGCCGGTGCGCCCGTCGTGCTGCTGCTCGACGGCGACGACTGGATGTACGCGCACCCGGCCATCACCGCGTTCGAGTCGGCGCTGGCCGACCGGATGCCGACCCTGGTTTTCCTGCCCACACCACGGGATCGCGACACCGAGTACGGCGATCCCGCGTTGTGGCAGGCGATTCAGGACGAGCTCTTGCCCCTCCTCGCAACCAATGGCGTCACTGTGGACTCCGCGCAGTTCGTCGTCGCGGGCCAGAGTCTCGGCGGGCTCAGCGCGTTCAACGCGGCCCTGGACTTCCCGGATCTCGTGTCGCGGGTGGCGTGCCAGTCGGGTTCCTTCTGGTGGGCACGGGACCTGCCAGGCCACGGGATCTCGCTCAACGGTCCGGCCGGTGGCGACACGGCAGAACGCCTGCGCGACCGTGACCTGTCCGGGCTGAAGGTCGCGTTCGACGTCGGTGAGCACGAGCCGAAGATGCACCGCCACTGTGAAGCCGTGGAGGAACTGACCGTGAAAGCCGGCGCGACCGTGCAGGTGAACCGCTCCCCCGCCGGGCACGACCGAGTCGGCTGGCGGCACGCGCTGGTGCGGGACGTGGCCTGGTTGCTCAGCGATCTGTGACCTGATCCGGCACGCTGGGCACCATGCCAGAACCGGTGATCTCAGTGATGCTGATCGTCCCGGACGCCGACGCCGCGGTCGCCTGGTACCAGACCGCGCTCGGCGCGACGGAGCTGTGGAACCTCGGTGGTGTCGCCGGTCTGTCGCTCGGCGGCGCCGCATTCTTCGTCCACCAGGTCAATCCGGACAATCCCGCGGAAACCAGTCCCAGTGGGATCACGAGTGTCCGCGTCGAGGTGTTCACCGACGACCCGGACGGCCTCGTGGCGCGGGCCGTCGCGGCCGGGGCCGTCCAGGGGTCGGCGGTCGTGGACCATCAGGTTCCGTGGGGTACCCACCGGCAGGGCGGGTTCACGGATCCGTTCGGCCACAAGTGGTCTGTCGGTGACAGGTCACCACTGCTCTAGCGGCCACACCTCCACCACTCCGTGACCGACCGCGCACGGAGTGTTCGCGACGAGCTTGATCGCCTCGTCCACCGACTCGGCCTCGATGATCGAGAATCCCGCCACCGGCAGGTCGGACCGCAGGAACGCCCCTTCCGCCACCTCGGTACCGGCGTTGTCGTGGTTGCGCACCTGCACGGGCGAACCGGCGATGCCCATCTCCGCACCCGCGTCTCGCAGGCGCTGGTCGTGCGCGTGTGCCTCGTCGCGCACAACTGGATCCATCCGGTCGTAGTCCTCGCGCGAGCCATATCCGATCGTGATGAACTTCATGGCTGTACCTCCTCTGTTCGGACTCTTCATCCATACCGACCCAGGAGGCGCGCGAAACTCATCGGTGTACGGGGTTTTTCCGGGACACCGCAGGATAAAACGGTCTTCTTCGTTCCCAGTGAACAGCCGGTCCTTGCTCGACGCCCTCCCATCGGATGACCCTTTGCCTGCCCCTGCAGAAAGGAACTCCTCCGATGACCAGAAGAGCGCTCCCTGCCGCGCTCGCGCTCGTCACCGCCCTGTTCGGTCTCACCACCCCCATCACGCCGGCGTTCGCCGCCGCGTGCGGGGACCAGGTGATCGGCAACGGCGGCTTCGAGAACGGGACCTCGCCGTGGACCCAGACCACCGGCGTGATCTCCACCGGGACGACCGCGGAACCCGCGCACGGCGGCACCCAGGTCGCCTGGCTCGGCGGCGACGGCACCACGCACACGGACACGTTGTCGCAGTCGGTCACCCTGCCGGCCGGCTGCACCTCGGCGACGTTGACGTACTGGCTGCACATCGACACCAAGGAGACGACCACCGGCACCCAGTACGACAAGCTGTCGGTGCAGATCGGCTCGACGACCGTCGCCAGTTACTCCAATTTGGACAAGAACACCGGCTACGTCCAGAAGACCATCGACGTGTCCGCCTACCTCGGGCAGACGGTGACGCTCAAGATCACCGGCACCGAGGACGTCAGCCTGGTGACGAACTTCCTGCTCGACGACCTCGCGCTCACCACGGCGGGCAGCGCGCAGAACCCGTCCGTCACCAACCCCGGCAACCAGACCTCGCAGACCGGCCAGGCGGTGTCGCTGCAGATCCAGGCCACCGACCCGCAGGGTGACCAGCTGACCTACAGCGCGACCGGACTGCCGGCCGGGCTGACGATCGACGCGGCCGGGCGGATCTCCGGCACGCCCACGACCGCGGGCACGTCCAGCGTGACCGTGACGGCCAAGGACCCGGCCGGCAACAGCGGCAGCGCGACCTTCACGTGGACCGTGGGCACGCAGCAACCACCGGACGGCACGCGGACGCCGACCAACCCCAAGTACACGGTCAGCCTCACGTCCAACTCCGCCGGCGACACCTGGACCGGCCACCAGTCGGTCACCTTCACCAACGGCGCGCCGACCGCGTTGCCCGAGGTGTACCTGCGGCTCTGGGACAACTACCACGGCAGCTGCCCGTCGACGCCGATCACCGTCACCAACGTCACCGGCGGCACGCCGTCGGCGTTGAGCGTGAACTGCACCGCGTTGAAGATCACCCTGCCCGCACCACTGGCACAGGGACAGTCCGGCACCATCGGGTTCGACCTGAGCATCGTCGTCCCGAGCGGCGCCGACCGGTTCGGCCACGACGGCGCGTACAACATGATCGGCAACGCCCTGCCGGTGCTGGCGGTCCGCGACGGCGCGGGCTGGCACCTCGACCCGTACACCAACAACGGCGAGTCGTTCTACGCCGTGATCAGCGACTTCGACGTCACCCTCACGCACCCGACGTCGTTGCTCACGCCCGCCACCGGCACGTCGACCGAGACGGTCAGCGGCAGCAACACGATCACCCACGCCACCGCGGCCAAGGTTCGCGAGTTCGCGTGGGGCGCCGGCCCGTTCACGAAGATCTCCGGCACCTCGCCGAAGGGCTTCAAGGTCAACGTGTACAGCACGAGCGGGATCTCCAGCGCGAACGCCAACTCCATGCTGACGCTCGCGAAGGACTCCCTCGACGTGCACTCCGGACGGTTCGGCGACTACCCGTACCAGGAGCTGGACGTCGTGCTGGACAACAACTTCTGGTTCGGCGGCATGGAGTACCCCGGTTTCGTGCTCGACCTGGTGTCGAACGTGGCGCTCCCGCACGAGATCGCGCACCAGTGGTTCTACGGGATCGTGGGCAACGACGAGTACAACTCGCCGTGGCTCGACGAGAGCTTCACCGACTACGCCACGGACCTCTACCGGGGCGTGACCGGCAGCGGCTGCGGCATCACCTGGCAGTCGAGCGCGGAGAAGCTGAGCAACTCGATGGCGTACTGGGACGCGCACTCCTCGCGCTATTCCACCGTCATCTACAACTACGGCAAGTGCACGCTGCACGACCTGCGGCGGCTCATCGGTGACACGGCGATGGCGAACCTGCTGAAGTCGTACGCCCAGTCGCACTGGTACGGCGTCTCGACGACCGCCGAGTTCAAGGCAGCGGCACAGGCCGCGGCGGGCTCGACGGACCTGACGTCGTTCTGGGCCTCGCACCGCGTCGAGGGCTGATCGAGGGCCCCGCGCTCTCCCATCTCGGGAGAGCGCGGGGCGCTTCGTCACAGCCGGATTCCGTTGACCACCAGTGCCACGTCGACGTTGCCGCGCGTGGCGTTGGAGTACGGGCACACCTGATGTGCCGTCCTGGCCAGTTCGGCCGCCTGCTCCCCGGCGAGCGACGGCAGCGAGACGCGCAGCTCCACGCCGAGCTTGAAGCGCCCGCCGTCGACCGGGATCAGCGAGACCGCCGAGTCGATCTCCACGTCGTCCGCCTCGACCTTCGCGCGCCGCCCGAGCAGGGCGAGCGTCGTGCCGAAACAGGCCGCGTACCCGACGGCGAAGAGCTGCTCGGGGTCGGTCCCGCTGCCGTCGCCTCCCAGTTCCTTCGGCTGACGCAGATCCACGTCCAGCCGTCCGTCGGACGTGCGCCCGCGGCCGTTCCTCCCACCGGCGACGTGGGCTTCCGCCGTGTACAGCGCCTCGGTCATCCTGATCTCCCCTCAGTCGACTACCTGATCCAGAATGGAGCCGCGCAACCCCGACTACCCGGTGATCGACGGCGACAAGGCCGTGATCCTCGGCATCGTGGTCTCCGTCCTTGGCGCTCTCGTCGTCCGACACGTCCGC
>NZ_JBEXPJ010000127.1:0-25752 GCF_040611995.1 Lentzea sp. NPDC006480 | reverse complement strand
CACGGCGAGTCGTGTACCCCATTCCAGATAGGACACGAACGCGGCGCGGAACTCCGGATCGGCCGGCAGCCCGACCTCGTCCGCCGCGTCCATGACGGCAACGGGTCGAGAGTGTCCGTTGTGGACAGAGGTTGAGCCTGGTTCTGGTAGGGCTTCAGGAGGTCGGCGACCTGGTGCAGCTCGCCGCCGACCATGACCTGCCTGACGTTGGCCGCCGCCTTGATGTCGGCGAGCGGGTTGCCTTCGACGAACGAGATGTCCGCGGGTGCGCCGGGCTTGATCGCGCCGAGCGGCAGGCCGAGCCAGCGGGCCGGGTTGCGGGTGGCGGTGATGAGCGCTTCCCGTGGCGTGAAGCCGTATTTCACCATGGCGCGCAGGTTCATGTGGGTGGCGGTGGCCGGGGTGTCCAACGGCGCGTCGGTGCCGCAGATGACCAGGCCGCCGCCCCGGTGCACGGCCAGCGCGAACTCGACCCAGCCGCGCAGGATCGCCGGTGACCAGGTCGAGGCGGGGGTGCCCGCGTTGTTGGCGTCGACCAGGTACCGGTCGTACTCCCACGGCGGGAACAGGACTCGGGTGCGTTCGTCGGTGACGAGGGACTTGTCCTCGGCGAGCAGCGCCCGGGACTGGAAGAGCGTCGGGGTCATCGACATGCCGGACCGCACGAACAGTTCGACGACGTCCTGGTAGGCCTTGCCCTGACGGGTGACGGTGTGGGAGTAGCCGAGGCGGTTGGTGGCGCCGACGTGTTCCATGCCGTCCATGCCGAGGTTCGCGGCCGGGTACAGATAATGCGACGACAGCGGGACCTTCGAGCGCTGGACGGCCGCGCGCTGCAGTTCGACGGGCAGGCGGACGTAGGTTTTGATCATGTCGTACGCGAGCTCGTGGGCACGCCGGAGTTCGAGGTCGAGCTGGGCGCGCGACAGCGTCGGGCGCATGAAGTTGTAGTAGACGCGGGAGCCGTCGATGGCTTCGCCGGTGGCGTAGAACCTGGGCCCGGTCAGGGTTCCCGCCGCGAGGGCTTCGCGCGTTTCGACCATCTGGTAGACCGGGTCACCGGGTGAGCGGACGGTCGTGATGCCGTAGGACAGCCACAGGTTGCCCTGGCGCGCTCCCCACTGGCGGCCGCGCAGGTGCCAGTGGTTGTGGGCGTCGACCAGGCCCGGGATGGCGGTCAGCGCGCTGGTGGCCGGGCCCTGGTGCGGGCGGATCTCCTTGACACAGCCGTTTTCCACGACGATGTCGACGTTCTGCCGCAGGTCCTGCGCCTCGCCGTCCCAGTAGGCGCCGACGTGGACCGTCTGCCGTGCCGGAGCCTTGGGCCTGGCCCAGTTCAGGTGCACGCGGATCGTGGAGGTCTTGCCGTCCAGAGTGGACTTTCGGAGCCTGCCGTTGTTCAGGTACACCAAAGCGTCGTTGCCGTGCCACGCGAGCGAGTCGGTGACTTCGCGGGTGACCTGGCGCGGTTCACCGGTGAAGTTCCCCTTGGCGTCGACGGGGACCGCCCAGGCGACGCTCTCCACGACGAACGCGATGTGCTTGCCGTCCGGCGACCAGACCGGGCCGTCGTCGCCGCGGGTGGCGATGGAGCGGAACGGCATTGGCTCGGTGTACTTGAGCTCACCGCTCGCGAGGTCGACGCTCAGGATCTGGCTGGTGCCCTCGCGGAACCGGCGCGAGAACGGCTTCACGGCGGCCAGCGCGACGACCGTGCCGCCGGCGGACCACGTCGGGCGGCCCGGCTGGAAGAGCGTGGGCGTGATCTGGCGGCGGCCGGTGGCGTCGACGATCCAGACCTGGCCGTCCTGGTCCACGTACGCGACCTTGGTGCCGTCCGGGGAGAAACGCGGCGTGGTCTGCGCGCCCGGTGCGGGGGCGTAGAGCTTCTCCTCGCCGGTCGTGAGGTCGCGGAGCCAGAGCTGGGCGACGCCGGTGCGGTCGCTGGCGTAGACGAGCTTGGTGCCGTCCGGGGAGAAGTCCGGGTCCGAGTCGAAGTACTTCCCGTCGGTCAGCTTCGTGGTCTTGCCGTTGCTGAGCAGGTACAGCGAGTTCAGCGCGCGGAACGCGATCTTCGAGCCGTCGCGCGACACGACCGGTCCCGCGATGCCCTTGACCGGGCCTGGCACGAGGTTCTTGCCGCGGTGGGGCTTGACGGTCCTGACCGGGACGGTGGCCTCGAACGGGACATAGGTGCTGGAACCGCCACTGTGCCAGCGGATGTGGCCGTCCGCGGTGTAGAGAACGCGGTCGCCGTCCCACACGGGCGCGAACCCGAACACGTCCTCACCGGTGACGACGGCGGTGGTGCCGAGCATCAGATCGGCTTGGCCGGGGCGCATCTGCGTGTAGCTCGGCTGGTCGCCGGGCCCGAACGCGGCACCGAACAGCTGGTGGCCCGCGGGTGCCGTGACGAGCCGTTCCCGCTTGCCGTCCAACGTGACCGTGTCGACGGTCGCGTTGCCGGTGATGAAGATGATCCGCTTGCCGTCACGGGACCACTGCGGCGCCGCGGCCTCGTCCGGAGCACCGGTCAGCTGCGTGATCGCCCCGGACGCGACGTCCAGGACGTGCACCCCGTAGCTGCCCGCGCGGTCGCTCACGAACGCGATCTTCGTGCCGTCCGGCGAGAACGCGGGCTCGCGGTGGTCGTACTTGCCGTGCGTGAGCTGCTTCGAACCTGTGCCGTCGAGCCCGATGACGTACAGGTGGTAGTTGCCGTCCCGATAGGACTGGAACGCGATCTGGCCGCCCGGCCCGAAGGACGGCAGCGTGGCGTCCTGCAGCTCGTCGGTCAGCTTGCGCGCGGTGCCACCGGTGGACGGCAGCACCCAGATCGCGGTGACGAGGTCGAACGCGAGCCATTTCCCGTCCGCGGAACGGGAAACCGAGATGTTGGTGCCCTGTGTCAGCCTCACCCCGGGCCCAGCGGACTGCCCGGCGGCCTGAGCCGGCCCGATGGTCAGCGTGGACGCGGCGGTGGCGAGAGCGGCGGCCTGCCCGGTGCGGGTGAGCAGTTCGCGGCGCGACAGATCCATGTGGTGGCACTCCCCCGAGAGTTGATCCCCAGTGGGATCCACCCTGCCACCACGAGAACGGCGCGCATCCGCCGTTCGGCCCAGCGTCCAGTCAGTGGGCGGCCTCGACGTTCGCCTTCAGGCGCGCTAGATCCGCGGCGATGCTGCGCCGCACCTGCCACCGCATCAACGGCTCGGCGACCGCGAAGAACCCGCCCGGCGACCCGGTTGCCCGGATCGCGACGTTCGTCCCCTCAGCCGCGTCCGTCAGCTCGTACCGGACGATCATCGGGAAGGGTTTCTCGACCTTCATCTCGATGAGCCGGTCGGGTTCGTGCGCCGTCACGACGTAGCCGTAGTCGAACGTGCGTCCCAGGAACTTCGCGGTGCGGACGACGGTCGCGCCCTCCGTCAGCAGGCCTGGCTGGTCGGGCCTGCTCGCGGTGATCCCACCCGTCCACGCGAGGTCGTTGGCGGGATCGAACATGTAGGCCGCGACCTCGGCTCGCGGCCGGCGCACGACGACCTCAGGCCGCACATCCACGCTCATCGCCGGAGGTTAATCCCACTGTTGCGCCCACGCATGCCGCACGACGAGCCGAGTCCAAGGCGGTGGCTCTGTTGGCGTCTGCAAGTACCGCCAACTCTTGATCAAATCGCCTCCAACTACACCCAACTGCCCCTGGGATCGGCCGCCGCCGGCGCAGCGGCTGGGCGTGCTGGTAATAGAAAAGTGCTGGATGATCTTGGGTTGGCGGTACTTGCAGACGCCATGGCCCACCAGGCGGGCGGGAGGCTAATCCCACCAGAACGCCCACGCATCCTGCCCGACCAGCCGCGCCGCATAAGCGTCCAAAGTCGGTGCGTCCAGCGACGACCAGATGTTGTCCGGGCACAACGCGAAGTGCTCGGCGGCCACCAGCAACGCGTCGTCGTGCGACTGCGGCGGTGCGGCCACGCTGAGGTGCAACGTGTCGTGCCCGCCAACGCCCACAACGCGCGCGCCGAACCGTTCCTCCCAGTCGCGGATGACGGCGACAACCTCGCCCATGTCGCCGATGTAGTTCGCGGGCCCGGACCAGCCCATCTCGGCCAGCGCGTCGGCACCCCGGGCGGCCGCCACGAGTCCGAGGCGCATCCGGGGATCGCCGCCGAGCAGGCTCGACACCAGAGCGAACGCCGCGCCGTCCGGGTCGCCGGTCAACGGCAGCGCGGGCGCGAAGCCCGGCCAGTCGCGGCCGAACGGCGAGGTGACCTCGTCCTCGTCGTCTTCCTCGACGTACTCGTACCACCACTTCGGCAGCAGCACGGCGGGATCACCCGAGCCGGCGGACGCGGCCACGAGCTCGCCGTTGTCCCACGGCCCGTCCTGGCCGAGCACGAGCGGCCACAGACCGGGTTTCCCACGAGCGATCGACACCCACAGGTCAGGCGTCGCCGGGCCGTGGCTCACCCACACCGACGACTGCACGACCTCGCCGGGCGGCAGAGAAAGCCCGGCGAGGTGATCTTCCAAAGTCATCTCAGATGACGAGCGCGCCCTCGATGCGGGCCACCATCGCGTCCTCGGCGTCGACGACCACACCGTCGGCCTCGGCGACCTCGCGGCAGATCGCCAGCACGGCGCGCGGGAACGACGCGGCGTCCTCCGGCGAACGGGCGGCGAGGGTCTTCATGGTGCTGCGCAGCGCTTCGAGGACGACCGGCTCGATCTCCTCGTCGGTGCCGGCGGGCACGGACGGGCGGGCGGCGCCCAGGACCACGCGGAGGTCGTGGGAGAGGTGCGTGAGGGCACGCAGGCCGGCGAACCGCTCCTCCAGCACGGGGCCGGGGTCGGCGTGGGAGACCAGCAGCATCGCGCCGTACACAGCGGTGCGCAGCGTGCGGCTCTCCTCGTCGGTGTAGAAGATCATGGGCCCTACTCTATGTCGGCTCGTCTGGACGTCGGTCAACGGTTGTAGCCGTTCCGGCCCTTGTTCCGGAACGCCGATCGCCGGAAGCGTGACCTGCATGAAAACGTTAAGCAGGTCGGCGCTGGCGGCGGCCGCGGTCTTGATATCAGGACTCGTGGTCCCGTCTGCGGTTGCCTCTCCAACGCAAACTGGGACCGTCCTCATCACCGGCGACCGCGTGAACGTCATCACACAGCAGGGCAAACCACCCAACGTGGTCATCCATCCGGCACCTGGACGCGCGCGGATGCCGTTCCTGAAGACCGTCGACGAGGGCCGGGTGTCGGTCATCCCGTTCGACGCCCAGCAGCTCGTCATCAACGGCGTGCTCGACGCGAAGCTGTTCGACGTCAGCAAGCCCACGACCAAGTTCCTCATCCGCTACACCGACGCACGCATCACGACAGCGACCGTCACGGACAACCTGTGGCAGCAGATCAACCCCAAGGCACCGAACCAGGCCGGCGAACTGCCCGGCATCAGGAAGATCAGCCCTGACCGGATCCTCAAGCCGCTCGACGCCCAGAGCACCCCGCAGATCAAGGCACCGAAAGCCTGGCAGCGCGGATACACGGCCAAAAACGTCAAGGTCGCGATTCTCGACACCGGCGTGGACGAGAACCACCCCGACCTCAAGGGCCGCATCAAAGCCACCAAGGACTTCACAGAAGATGACAACGCTGTCACCGATGAGGTCGGCCACGGCACCCACGTCGCGGGCATCATCGCGGGCGAAGGACCGGAGCCGGGCGTGGCACCGGGCGCGGACCTGCTGGTCGGCAAGGTCTGCAAGCCGTACGGCTGCGAGGAGTCCGCGATCATCGCGGGCATGCGGTGGGCGGCCGAGCAGGGCGCCAAGGTCGTGAACCTCAGCCTCGGCGGCGACGCGACCGACGGCACCGACGAGCTCAGCCAGGAGCTGAACACGTTGAGCGCCAAGTACAACATGCTCTTCGTTGCCGCGGCGGGCAACGAAGGGCGCCAAGAGTCGGTCGGCAGTCCGGCGGCAGCGGACGCGGCGCTGGCCGTCGCGAGCGTCACGAAGGACAACCAGCTCAGCTACTTCTCCAGCCGCGGCCCGCGCATTGACGGCGCCGTGAAGCCGGAGATCAGCGCACCCGGTTACGCCATCGCGGCGGCACGGGCGGCAGGCACCTCCATGGGCTACCCGATCAACGACCGGCACACCCTGGCGAGCGGCACCTCGATGGCCACCCCGCACGTCACGGGCGCGGCCGCGATCCTGGCCGGACAGCACCCGGACTGGTCGCCCGCACGCCTGAAAGCCGCGCTCACCGCAACTGCCGACCCGATCGACGCACCGCTGTTCGACCAGGGCGCCGGCGTCGCGAACCTCGACAGGGCAACGAAAACCCAGCTCACCGCCGAGCCGGCGACCCTGAAGGACCAGGGCACGGTCACCTACCGCAACGACAGCGCCAAGCCGGTCAAGCTCAACCTGAGCCTCCCCACCAACGTCACAACCGACCGCACCACCCTCGAAGTCCCGGCGCACGGCACGGCCACCGCGACCTTCAAGGCCACCAAACCCGGCGTGATCATCGCGCGAGACAACAACAACGTCCTCCGCACGGCCATCTCCACCCAGCAGAAGACCGAGGCCACCGGCCAGATCAAGGTCCAGTCGATCGCCCGCGACGGCGTGCTGAACGGCACCGGCGGCTACGGCTTCCTGGTCGCGATGGCCAACCACACCAACAACAAGATGTACGCGGGCGGCATCGGCAACGGCCGCGCGTTGCAGGGCGACGTCCCGCAGGGCCGCTACACGGTCTTCACGTGGGTGCCGAGCCCGATCGAGGGCCGGCCGCCGTGGGAACCGTCGCAAACCCTTGTCGCGCAAGACGTCACGGTCGGCCCGGACGGCGTCGAAGCCACCCTCGACGCGCGCAAAGGTGTGAGGCTCGAAGCCACCGTCAACGGCGCCAAGGGCACCGGTTCCATCGGCACCAGCCTCGGCGCACCGAACGGATCGGCGTTCGCCAGCCAGGGCGACGAGGTCTACGTGGTACCCGGCAGCGCGAACGGCATGATCTACACGGGCGTCCAGTTCGTCCGCAACGTCAAGGGCAGCGAGAACTGCACCGACACCGTGTGCGCGATCGCGGTCAGCAAGAAGAACGCCCTCACCGCAACGTTCCCCGATGTCGAGGACGCCGACCTCGCCCAGGCCACCGCGCAGATCGGCAAGCCGGAAACCAGCGGCCAGTGGGTCATCTTCGCCGAGCACCCGCTCTCGACTCCCCCACCCGGTGACGGCGCGCAGAACGTCCAGTTCCCCGGCAAGCACACCACCTACTACCACTCCAGCGGCGAGATCGAGTGGTGGGCGGCGCAGGTCGGCCCGGACCAGGAAGTCCTGCAAGCACAGGGTTGGCGCACATACGCCAACGGCAAGAGCTACGACGAGAAGTGGAGCCACGGCGCTTACGGCCCGTCAGTCACGACGACCCGCCACGAACGCAAGGGCAACCTGATCACCGCGAACCTCGCGTTGTTCACCGACTCGACCCAGGGCCACTACGGCGTCGCGGGTGACATGGGCGTCGAAGGCCGCACCGAGCTGCGCCGCAACGGCAAGCTCGTCGACGGCACCACGAGCGCGGACGGCGGCACGTTCCAGGTGCCACCGGACCAGGCCCGCTACCGCCTCGAAGCCACCACCAGGACCGTCCGGGCCGCGTGGGAGTTCGACTCACGACAGTCCACCGGCCCGCTTCCCCTCACGGCGGTCAGGTTCGACGACCGCAACGGCGGCAACATCCCGTTCCGCCTCGACAAGACCACCACGGCCGGCCGAACCAAGAAGCTCACCGTGGACGTGTCCTACGACGACGGAAAGACGTGGCAACCGGCGTCGTACGTCATGTCAGGCGACCGCGGAGTTCTGCTCTCAGTGAAACCCGGCCCGATCAGCCTCAAAACACGTGTGACGGACGTCAACGGCAACTCGGGCGAGCAAACCCTCATCCGTGCGTTGACATAAATTAGATGTGAGAACTCTGGAGGATGAGCGATGACGACCACCGCGACCCGGCCCCGCATCACGGTACGGCGGGTGGTCTTCACGCTCGTCCTCCTGAGCGTCACCACGCTGCTGTTCTGGGTCCCGTTCGAGGGCCTGTTCGCGGCGAGCGCCGAATGGCCCGACCCGGTCCGCCCGATCGCCGCCGTCATCTTCGCGGCCGGAGCGATCTCCATGATCGTGCTCTTCACGCAACGGAACTCCGACCGCGCCGCACGCATCTCCCAGTTCCTGCTCGGCTTCGTCTGGATCGCGTTCGTCTGGACGCTCATCAGTGACGTCGTGAGGCTGGGACTGGCGCTGGGCGGCGTCGAGAACCCGTTCCGCTCCCGCTTCATCGCAGTGCTGCTCGCGGTCCTGATCGTCACCATCACGGCGTACGGCGTCTACGAGGCCATGCGCGTCCCACGGATCAAGCGCCAGGACGTCACCATCCCGCGCCTCGACCCGGCGTTCGACGGCCTGACCGTCGCCGTCATCACCGACACCCACTACGGCGCCATCAACCGCGCCAAGTGGTCGCGCGGCATGGTCGACGCGGTCAACGAGCTGAACGCCGACGTCGCCGTGCACGTCGGCGACATCGCGGACGGCACCGCCGAGCAACGCCTGGAGCAGGCCACCCCGCTCGGCGACGTCAACACACCCCACCGCTTCTACATCACCGGCAACCACGAGTACTACTCCAACGCCCAGGGCTGGCTCGACCTGATGACCCGCCTGGGGTGGAAGGCGCTGCACAACGAGCACGTGGCGCTCGAACGCGGCGACGCTCGCCTGGTGTTCGCGGGCATCGACGACATCACGGCCGACCACTCCGGCGAGCCCGGCCACGCCGCCGATCTCACCCTCGCGCTCAACGGCACCCACGGCAGCGACCCGGTCGTGCTCCTCGCGCACCAGCCGTCGGAGATCAAGAAGGCCGTCGACGCGGGCGTCGATCTGCAGCTGTCCGGGCACACGCACGGCGGGCAGATCTGGCCGTTCCACTACCTGGTGCGGCTGCAGCAGCCGGTGGTCGCCGGCCTGAGCAGGCACAGCGACCGCACCCAGCTCTACACCAGCCGCGGCGCCGGCTTCTGGGGCCCGCCGATGCGCGTCTTCGCCCCCAGCGAGATCACGCTCCTCACGCTCAAAGCTCGGTGAGGTGCCCCGCGTCGTTGAACCGCACCAAGGCCGGTGACTGACCGGTCGTGTAGCGGATGACGGTCAACGCGGCGTTGTCGTTGTTCAGCGTCAGCCACCGCTCGGGCGGGGCGTCCAGCGCGTCCCGCACCAGCCAGCTGATCAGGAACGCGTGCGTCACGACCAGCACCGGACCGTCGCCGGGCCGGGCGAACCGCGTCTCGGCCTCGTGCGCCAGGGCCGGGCCGCGGGTGCGTTCCGACTCCGGGAACTGGTCGAAGAACTCGTCGTGATCAGGGACGAAGTGCGGCACGAAGTCGTCCGCGGCCGCCTCCGCCCGGCAGGGCACCTTGAGCACCTCGGCGATGATCGTCGCCGTTTCCGCTGCGCGTGGCAACGGGCCGTGGTGCACCGCCGCGAAACCCGTGCCCCGCAACCGTTCCGCGAGCAGTTCCGACTGCTTGCGGCCGCGTGCGGTGAGCCTCGACTCGTCCTTCGTCGCTTCGCCGTGCCGGACCAGATGAAGATCTCTCACGCAGTGCAGTCTGCCCTGACGGCCGAAGCGGCGTGATGGGCGTAGGTAGGTCCGGAGTTGTTCCAGTCCTGACCTCGCGTGAGAAGCTGCACCGTCAGATTTCCGCTGGCCTTGAACTTCCCCGCCGCGACCCACTGCCCGCGCTTGTCGACCTGCTTGATCGCGAACGACGCCATCGGGGTGCCGCCGACGCCGTTGCGGTCGAAGACGTAGTACACGGTCGGGTTACCCCCGACCTCCTCCAGGTTGCCGTTCGGGATGAACACCGAGATGTCGCACGAGCCGGACGCGGTGAACGTCCACTGCCCGTAGGCGGAGGCGTCGTCGCGGCGCGCGTCGCCGGACATCGGGATCGACACGAACGCGTTGCCGCACTTGCCGTCGCCGTGGTCGACCCAGCCCTTGCGGCCGTCGCGGTACGAGCCCACCCCGGTGAACCCACCGCAGCCGGGTCCGGTCGTCGACGACTTCGCGCCGGCGGGAGCCCGGTTGCCGTCGTTGTTGCCACCGGGCGGAGGCGTGCCGGGCGTCGTCGTCGGCGGGATCAGGCCCAGCGCCGACGAGGCGAGCGTCGGGTTCGCGCTGTTCGACGCCGAGGACGACTCCGGCAGCTCTTCCGGCGGGGTGATGAGGCCGGGGATGTAGCTGTGCGTGGGCTGCGCGACGTCCGTGTCGCCGCTGTCGTCGCCGCCGCTGAACGCCACGACCGCGATTCCCGCGAGCAGCAGGACGGAGGCGATCAGGGCGATGGCGGCCACGCGCTTGTTGAGCGGGCGGCTCGGCGGCTTCTCCTCCGGCACCGGCAGATCGCCGGCCGAGGCCCAGCGTTCGCGGCCCCTGGCGCGGGCAGCCTCCATCAACGCTGGGTCCGGCGCGAGATGGCGCTCGGTCGATTCGTCGGGGAACTGGGATGGCACGGAGCGCAGTGTGCCAGTAGCAGAGGACCACTCGAACGCGTGGTTCTTTCACGAACCTGTCGTTTGAGCTCAATTAACAGCACGCTGTGTAGATCATGAGCCGTTCTCGTCTACGTTCCGTCACGGGACCGGTCCCCGCGGACCCCCGGAATCCTGACTCACGAGTCAGGGGAGGCGGGCATGAGGTTCGGTGTGCTGGGGACCGTGGTGGCGTGGCACGAGGGACGGGAGATCTCCTTGAGCAGCACCCACCAGCGAACGGTGTTAGCTGTCTTGTTGTTGCAGCACAACCGTGTTGTGCCGCTCGAGAAGTTGATCGACGCGCTGTGGGATTCGGAACCTCCGCCGACCGCCCGCAACATCGTTCAGGGAGCCGTTTCGCACTTGCGCGCGATGCTCGCTCCTGACCCGGAAATCCGGATCTTGCACCGACTTCCTGGTTACGTCTTGGACACACCTGCGGAACGCGTTGATCTCACGGCGTTTCGGAGCCTCGCAACCGATCCAGAACGACTGCGAGAGGCGCTCATGTTGTGGCGCAACGACCCTCTCGCCGACGTGCCCGGACTGCACGCGCATCGTGCGGCGCTCAACGAAGAACGACTCGACGCGGTCGAACGTTGTCTCGATCACGAGATCCACGCCGGAAAGCACCGCGAAGCCATCCCTGAGCTCACGGTTCTCGTGCGCGCACACCCGTTGCGAGAAGGCCTGCACGGCCTGCTGATGCGCGCTCTGCACCAAGCCGGACGCGGCGGCGAAGCACTGCAGGCGTTCCACGACGCACGCCGCGTTCTCTGCGATGAAACCGGTTCCGAGCCTGGAACTGAGCTGCAAACCGTGTTCCAGCAGGTCCTCCAGCCGCGCCGGGTGCAGCCGCGCCAGCTCCCCGCCGCGCTGCCGGGTTTCGTCAACCGCGACGTCGATCTCGGCGACGGCCCGGTCACCGTCATCACCGGACCGGAAGGCATCGGCAAGACCGCGCTGGCGTTGCACTGGGGACACCGGCAGTCTGTTGCGGACGGTGTCTTGTTCGCCGATCTAACGTTGCGCGGCAGCGTGGAATCGTTGCGCGGACTGGTGTCGACGCTGACCGACAGTCCATTGCCGACTGATGAACACGCGCTCGCCGCGCTCTACCGCAGCCTGCTCGCGGGCAAGCGGATGCTGGTCGTGCTCGACCACGCCCGGAGCGCGGAGCAGGTGATCCCGTTGCTGCCGGGCAGCGACACGTGCCGGGTGCTGATCACCAGCCGCGACCGGATGGACGAGCTCGCGGTGAGCCACCACGCCGAGCGCGTCCAGCTGGCACCGTGGTCCGACAGCGAGTCGCGGGACCTGCTCGTCGCGCGGCTGGGGCACGACCTGGTCGGGTCGGAGCCGCGGGCGACGGCGGAGATCATCCAGCTGTGCGCGGGGAATCCGCGGGCGCTCGCGAAGGTGGCGTGCGGGGTGCGGCCGCACCTCCCCCGGACGGCCGCCGATCACGACGCTGAGCGCTGGGCTCTTAAGAGAGTGCGTCGATCAATGCCAGATCTGGTGGCACCAGCGTCGTCGACAGCACGAGTTCCCGCATGAGGTTGTCGTTCAACGCGTTGCCGACGGGCTCGCCGACCTCCTCGCGGACGAGCCCCGCGACGCCCTCCCGCGACAACCGCGAGCGCACGGCGGCGACCATGTGCTCGACCTTCTTGTGGCTCCACGCCTCGTCCGGCCGCAGCTCGGCCATCACCTCGGCGACGTGCTGGCGGGCCAGCGGCTGAGGGTTCGCCTCGTGCATGAGGTAGCGCTGGCCGAGCACGACGAGCAGCAGCCGTTCGTCGTCGGTGAGCCTCCATCGGCGCGGAGGCTCGGTCACGGCGCCGTGCGGCACCGCGGGCTGGCCTCCGTCCGGACCCGCCACGTACAGCTCCAGCAGGTGCTCGCGGTCGCGGGTGCCGCGAATGAACAACGGCGTGTACCCGTCGGTCAACGGCACCGCGTCCTCGTCCGGGAACAGCCACCGCGACTTCGGCAACCGGATCGGCAGCCGCCCCAGGTTGCTCACCCACCACGCGCCCTCACGGCACGTCAGCGCGCCATGCCGCCGTGACACCCGCAGGTCGCTCTCCCCCACACAGATGTCGACATCGGGCCTGTTGCGCCCGAACACCACCGTGTGGCCGTCGACGGGCGCGCTGTTCACCCGGCCCGTCACAGCCAGTGCGACGATCCCGCCGGGCACCGTTTTCGGCACCTGCCGTGCCAAGCTCTCGAACACCTCGTCCCTCCCCAGAATTCATCGTGGCTGAAATATTTTCATCCGAACAATTCTCGGCAGTGTGCACCCGCGGGGCGGGGACCCCTCCCTAAGATCCAGGTTCGTGGTTGGGCGCACTATCGCGGACAGATACCGGCTCGAAGAGCACCTCGGCGCGGGAGGCATGGGAGATGTCTGGCGGGCTACGGACCTGCGGCTGCAGGAGACAGTCGCGCTGAAGCGGCCGCGGGAGGGCGACGCGGGCCACGAGGCGCGCATCGGCGGCGAGCTCAGTCACCCGAACGTGATCACCGTGCACGGCACCGTCACCGACGGTCCCGACCAGTGGCTGGTCATGGAGTACCTGCCGTCGCGGTCGCTGGCGGAGATCATCGAGGCGGACGGCCCGATCAGCCCGCAGCGGGCCGCCAGGATCGGCGCACAGCTCGCGGACGCGCTGGCCGCCATGCACGCGAAGGGCATGGTCCACCGGGACGTGAAGCCCGGCAACGTCCTGGTCGGCGACAACGACGTGGCGAAGCTCAGCGACTTCGGCATCTCGCGGTGGGCCGAGCAGACCCGCGTCGGCGGCGGTGACGTGGCCGGAACCGCCGCGTACCTGGCGCCCGAGGTGGCGGACGGGCACGAGGCACGGCCGGCGTCGGACGTGTTCGCGTTAGGTGCCACGCTGTTCGCGGCCGTGGAGGGCACCTCGCCGTGGGGATCCCCGGACGCCGGGTCCTCGGAACAGCTGCGTCGGGCCAAGGCCTACGACATCACGCCGCCGCGGCACGACGGCCCGTTCGGCGACCTGCTGGCCCAGCTGATGCGGCGCGACCCGCAGGACCGCCCCGCCACCGAGAACGTCCGCCCGCTGCTGGAGGGCGTGAAGCTGCCGAACCCGCGGCGGCGCAAGGCCGTCGTGATCGGTGCCGCCGCGCTCGTCGCCGTGGTCGTGGCCGGCTTCGTGATCTACTCGCGGCTGCCGGTGGCCGGCACGGTCGGCGATCCCCGCACGATGGACGTGTGCGGGCTGACCGCGAGCAAGGACGACTTCCAGCGCTTCCAGCCCCACCACGTCGACACCAACGCCCTGAACTCCTACTGGTTCAACGGCTGCACCAGCTGGGTCGCGTTCGACGAAAAGGGCGACAACGGCGTGGTCCTCGACTACTTCGTGAAGCAGTTCGTCCAGTACGGCGCCGCGAAGCCGACCGGGAAGCTCGGCGAGGTCACCCAGATCGCATCCACGGACGAGGTGTGCACGAAGTCGATCGTGCTGGTCGACGGCAACACCTTGCAGATCGAGGCCAAGGGCGGCGCCGGCCAGCCGTTGTGCGACATCGGGCAGGTAGCGGGCGAGCACGCGCGCTCGGTGCTCACGGAAAAGCAGATCCCGCGCCGCACGGAGCCGTGGCCGAAGGACTCTCTCGCGAACACCGACGCGTGCAGCCTGCTCAAGTCCGAGAACCTGGAACCGCAGCTGAAGTCGGCGGCGACCCCCTACCCGTGGAACGAGCTCGGTTCCTGGGGCTGCGGCTGGGACTACGAGCAGCGGCACGTCCAGATCGAGTTCAGCCGCCAGAACCCGTTCGACGCGGGCGACGGCACGGTCATCGACGTCGGCCGCGACAAGCTCGCCTACCTGGACCCGGAGGCGGACGAGGGCCAGTGCCAGGTGAAGATCCAGCAGCGCGTGGCCAAGGAGGGCGACGAGAAGCGGATCGAGGTGGTCCGCGTGATCCTCTCCGAGGACAAGCTCACCGAAGGCACCTCGTTGTGCCCCGGTGCTACCGAGCTGGCGAAAGCCGTGGTTCCGCGGCTGCCCTGACCTTGCCCGCGACGAGCAGCAGCGCCAGTCCCAGCACGCACATGGTGAGGCTGAACCCGTAGACCCAGCGGAACCCGAACTGCTGGGCCACGCCGAGCAGCGCGCCCGCGACCATGCCGCCGATGATCTGGGTGTTGCTGAACATCGTGGTGGCGTGGCCCGGCCGTTCGGGGTCGAGGCTCTGGAAGTACGTGATGCCCACGCCCATGATCAACGAGATGACCGTGGCGTGCAGGACCTGGAGGGCCATCACCTGCCAGACGGCGTGGGTGAACACCATCAGGCCGTGGTAGCTCAACGAGATCGCCGCGCCTATCACGACGAGCTTGTGCTGCGACATCCGGTTCGCCAGCGAGCCGAACCACAGCATCATCGGGATCTCCAGCGCCGCGCAGAGCCCCATCGCGAGCCCCGCGTCGCCCGCCGTGCCTTCGAGGTTGCTCGTGACGAACAACGGCAGACCACCCACCGCGAGCGAGACGGAGCCCTGCAGGAGCACGAACGCGGCCACGACGACCGAGAAGCCGGCGCGCGAGTGCCCGGTCTCCTCGACCTTCTCGGGTTCGGGTTCGGGTTCGGCTTTGGGCTCGGGCAGCAGGATCGCCAGCACCGCGACGCCGAACTGGAGGATCGCCGAGGCGCCGAAGAGGCCCACCCAGCCGATGTTCGCGACGGTCAGCGCGGCCAGCGGCGGACCGGCCACCCACGCGACGGAGAGCAGGGTGCGCAACACGCTGACGGTCATCGAAGGCCCTTGTGAGACCTGACGCCCGTACGCGAAGAGCTGCGGCAGCAACGACGACGTGATCGCCACGAAGATCACCGACGCACCGAGCAGGAGCCAGTAGTCGCGCAGCACGGCGAACAGGCCGTAGCCGATCGCGCCTGCGAGACCGCCC
This sequence comes from Lentzea sp. NPDC006480, assembly GCF_040611995.1. Classification (NCBI taxonomy): domain Bacteria; kingdom Bacillati; phylum Actinomycetota; class Actinomycetes; order Pseudonocardiales; family Pseudonocardiaceae; genus Lentzea; species Lentzea sp. NPDC006480. The sequence goes on along the minus strand of NZ_JBEXPJ010000127.1, from coordinate 10,191 downwards.
GCGACGAGCATGTACCGGCGCTGCACCCGGCCGTCCGACAGCTTGCCCATGATCGTGCTGGCGACCACGGACGCGAGCGGGCTCGCGATCAGGAAGACGCTGAGCTGCACCGGCGAGACCTTGATCTCGGAGGTGAGGAACAGGGAGCCGAACGGCATCGCGAACGCCATCGACACGCCGGATACGACGCTGATGACGGACAGTTGCAGGAACGTTCGGGACAGGAGCGGCGAGGAGGTTCTCTCGCGTAGTGCCGTCACACCGCTATCGTGCTTGTTGACTGGTCAATCAGGAAACTAATTTTCCCATTATGCGGGCAACGTCTCACACAATGACGACAGCGCCGTCACGACGGTGATCTCCACCACCCCTGAGCAGGCCGGATCCGGTCATCTCGACCACCTGACAACCGCCGAAGAACATGCTCGGCGCGCGAAATCGGGTAACCGGGAGTTCAGTTTCCGGACGAATTCCCGGTTCGACGTGGAGATGATCTCCGCTGAGGTGCAGCCGGGGCGCGTCGACGGCGTCCTGGGCGGGCATACCGCGGTCGAGGACGTTCACGAGCACCTGCAGGATCGCGCCGCAGATCCGGCTGCTGCCCGCGCTGCCGAGCACCAGTTCGGCCTGGGCGTGGTTGGTGACCACGGTCGGCGACATCATCGACGGCAGCCGGTCGCCGGGCGCGTGGCTGAAGAACCCGTCCGGCGACAGGTCCTCCTCCCCCATCATGTTGTTCAGGTGCACGCCCGCGATGGAAATGCCCGAGCCCGCGCCGTTCGTCGTGGTGACCGAGCAGGCCGTGCCGTCGGCGTCGAGCACGGAGATGTGCGTCGTGGAGCCGAGACGGTTGAGATGCGTCTTCGGGGCGGCCATCGCGCGGATCAGGTCTTGTTGCGACGGGTCGTCCGGCAACGCTTCCAGCATCTGCGTGAGCAACGCACCGCCCGCCGCGGGTGGCGGGTTCGTGTGGATGTCACGGCCACGATGGCGCACGTGCAGCGGTTCTCTCGTGGCGACTTCGTAGGCTTTCAGGTCTTCCCGGCTGAGGTCGCCGCCGTTCTGCGTGATCTCGTCGGCGATCGCCGCGGCGATGTCGCCGGTGTAGAACGGCGCCGCGCCGTCCTTGCCCAGGCGTTCGAGCGCTTCGGCGACGTGCGGCTGGACGAGGAGCTCGCCCTCCTCGAACGCGGTGAGTCCCGCGCTGTGGGCGAGCGGCAGCAGCAGTGAGGTGACGTAGGCCTGGTAGCGGTTGACCCGGTGGCCTTCGCGGGCGTGTTTCGCTGCCGTGGCAACGAGTTCTTCGAGCGGCGCCCGCCCGTAGGTGGCGGCTTTCGCGGCACCGGCTGGCATTCCGTAAGCCGCCACGGACGACGGTCCCACGTGGAATTCTTGGGATGCGTCACCGAAGTGGACGGTGATGGGGTCGAGCTCGGCCCTGGTCGCTCGGGGCGCGCGGCCGGGTGCCACGGCCGAGAAGTCCAGCAGCACGGGGGTTTCGCCGGCCGGGGCGATGAGCATGTACCCGGCCGCGCCGAGCCCGGTCAGCAACGGCTCCGTCACGCACGACGTGAGCATCGCCGCGACGGCCGCGTCGACCGCGTTGCCTCCGGCGCGCAGCATCGCCGCGCCCGCCTGTGCGGTGAGCGGGTGGCCCGCCGCGATCGCGCCTCGCACCGTCGACCTCCATGAAGAGAAGGCAATCAACGGTAGACCTGTGCGCGATCAGCGGGCCACCCGGCTCGGTTACTTCTTGGTAGCCGTGTAGTTCCGGAAGTTGATGTACGTGTCCAGGATGTCCGACGACGCGCTCTCGACCGAGCGGTAGATGCCCCACTTCGGCCGGACGTAGTCGCCCTCGTCCGGGATCTTCACGCCGGAACGCTTGCCCTGGAACGCGATCGGCGCGCTGGAGCCCGTGCCGTTGCGCAGGACGAAGCCGACGGTGCCGCTCGAGCCAGGAGTGATCGTCCACTCGACGGTCACCCACTTGTCGCGCAACGGAGCCAGGTTCCCGGACGCGATGTCCGGGGCACCGGACGTGCTGAACGCGCGCGCCCGGATGGTTTCGGTGCTACCGCTGCGGCTCAACGACAACGTCGTCCACGGGCCGCCGTTGGTGCTGGGTGTCTTGGTCTGGAAGATGTGCGTGAACTTGCTCGTGCCGTGCAGCGATGACGGCATGTACATCTCGTACGAGATGACCCAGGTCTCGCCGTTCTTCATCTTGATGGCGCTGCCGTTGGTCACCATGCCCTTGGACTCGGTGCGCTGACGGTCACCGCCACCGGTCGTGTCGCGGTCGTTCTTCCAGATGTTGAACCGGTAGTGGTCGCCCTCGACGACGATGTACTTGCCCTTGCGGTCGGGGAACTTGTTGCCGCGGTCGACCTCGATGCCCTCGAACGCCTTGAGGCCGTCTGTCTGCGGGTTCGGTGCCCAAGCTGGCGCGAGAGCCGACGCGGGGTTCACCGTGACGAACATCAGGGCGGCGGCTGTGAGGGCCGCCCTTCGGGTGATGCGCGATTCCATCGTTCGGTGCGTCCTTCCTGGCGGCGATTCGGCAGGGGAGCACATCGGGCGGCGGACTTCGATGCCCTTACGTCTACGAAGGTAGGAGGTCTCGACCTGCGATGTCAACGAAAGTGACAGAACTTGACTGCTGTTTACATGATTCATCGGATTAGTCCGGCCGGAATTGCGATCATTCCTCATACCGCCACTCCCCCGGAACGGTCGTGGAACGGGATGGAACGCCAGGCGCGTGCCATGAACGGCGCTTTCATGGACCTGAGGGTCAGCCCCTGAGCGCCAGGGCGAGCCTGACCGCGTCCGCGCGGGAGTGCAGGTCCGCCTTGGCGAACAGGTTGTTGATGTGCGTCTTCACGGTCGCCTCGCTGATGAACAGCCGGCGGGCGATCTCCCCGTTGCGCAGGCCCTCGCCGATCAGGTCGAGCACCTCGCGTTCGCGGGCGGTGAGGTCGATTCCGGGCTGCTCCACGGGTTTGCGGCTGGCGAGGTCCAGCAACCGCAGCTGCACCGCCGGGTCGAGGATCGCGTTGCCCGCGTGCGCACCGCGCACGGCCTGGATGATCGTGCCGCGGTCCGCGTCCTTGGTCAGGTAACCACGGGCGCCCGCGCGCAACGCCGCCAGGATCGAGTCATCGTCGTCGAACGTGGTCAGGACGACGACCGGCAGGTCCGGGTGCGACTCGCGCAGTGCGCCGGTGGCCTCGGCGCCGCCCATGACCGGCATGTTGAGGTCCATCAGCACGACCTCGGGCGTCAGTTCCTCAACGGCCGCAAGGGCTTCCTGACCGTTGGACGCGGTGCCGACGACGGAGATGTCCGGGTCGAGGTCGAGCATGACGGCGAGCGCGTCGCGGATCGCCGCCTGGTCGTCCACGATCAACAGCCTGATCATCGCGGCAGCTCCATCCTGACCGTCCATCCTGGACCTTCCGGGCCCGCGAACAGCGTCCCACCGAGCAAAGCGGCCCTTTCGCGCATGCCGGTGAGGCCCATTCCGCCGGTCTGCGACTCCCCCGCCGGACCGTTGTCCGTCACGGTCAGCTTGATCGTCGACGCCGTGTACTCCAGCACCAGGTCCACGTCGGCGCCCGGCGCGTGTTTGTGCGCGTTGGTCAGGGCTTCCTGCGCGGCGCGGATGATGGCCTGCGCGATCTCGACGCTCACCGCGTCCTCGCCGACAACCCGGAATGACGCGCCATGGGTCTCAGCGAGCTTGGCGATCGACTCGGGCAACGGCAGTGCGGCGTCTTTCAACGCGTGCACGGCTCGTCGAGTCTCCTTGAGCCCGGACACCGCCAACGCCCGTGCGCGCAGCACCGCTTCGTTGGCCTCGACGGTTTTGCCTGCCGCGTGCAGGGCGTCGGCCATGTCGAGCTGCACGGCGATACCGGACAGCGAATGCCCGACCACGTCGTGGATCTCGCGCGCGATCCGGCCGCGTTCCTCCAGTGCCGCGGCGTACTCGGCGGCCACCTGGGCATTGGCGCGTTCGCGGCGGATCAGGCCGAAGAACACCGGCAGCCCCGTGGTGAGGCACAGCCACCACGACGGGCCGTCCGGCGCGTCCACCAGCCACGTCGAGATCGTCGCGAGCAGCGACCCCGTGACCGCCAGCGCGACCGCGAGGCGGGCGGACCGCAGGCGGCGGCCGGCGGTGCTGGTCGCGAGGAACACGAACGCGACCGCGGCGCTGGCCGGTGCCAGCGCGAACAGCGGGGCGCTGACCAGCACGAACACCGTGACCACCACGATCGCCCAGCGTTCGGAGAACCGGTCCAGCACGAACGCGGACGTGACCGCCGCGGCGATCGCCACGGCGGTCAGGGTCCAGGTCAGCCCGGGCAGGTGCGGCGGCCGGTCGACCAGGTGGATCACCGTGAGCACGGAGATCACCAGTGCGACCAGCGGCCGGAACAACCCGTCAGCGAACATCATCATCGGGATGAATCATGCCTGGTTTCGTGCACTTTCTGCTGCCACGAGTCCAGGAACGGCGACGTGCGGTGCGGCGCGCCCCGGCGCCCCTTCGACCACACGACCTGGCCGGGCACCCGCACGGCCTTGGCCAGCACGACCAGTCCCTCGGCGAGCAGTCCCGCGCCGACCACGAGCATCAGCCCGTTGCCCGCCTGCACCGCGCCGGGGTCGATCAGGTTCATCACGAACCCCGCAGCGAGCCGCGCGGCGATGCTGGCGAACCACAACACGATCGTCATGGCGGTGTAGCGGAGCATCACGATCCCGTTCCGCTCGTACGTGCGGATCGTCAACCCCCGCAGCACGCCGAAGACGACGCTCAGCGCCGCGCTGACCACGAGGAACACGATCGCGGTCAGCGAGTGCACGGACGTCTGCGTCAGCCCGATGACCCCCAGCACCACCGGAAGCACGAGCAGCCGCTTGCCCACGGCGGGCTCCCCCATCAACCGGCGCGCCATCACGTAGATGATGGCCGCGGCGATCAGCACAATCTGCACAGTCCCTGTCATGGGCTCAACGTTAGGAATTCGCGCAGGTCAACGCGTGGGCCTGGCACTGTAGCCAGGGTGGAGATCCTTCTCCACCCGCGGGTTGAGGGACGGGGCAAAACGGGTAAATCAGGTCATGGAGTGGATCACGCGGCTGATGGAGGCGCTGGGCTCGCCGGGCGCGGGGCTCGCGGTCGCGCTGGAGAACGTGTTCCCGCCGGTGCCGAGCGAGGTGATCCTGCCACTGGCCGGCTTCACCGCGGGCCAGGGCAAGATCTCGCTGCTCGCGGCAATTCTGTGGACGACTGCTGGCTCGGTCGTCGGCGCGCTGGTGCTGTACTTCCTGGGCGCCTGGCTCGGATTGGAACGGTTGCGGCGCATCGCCGGGCGCGTGCCGTTCGTGTCGGTGTCCGATGTGGACAAAGCCGATGCGTGGTTCGACGAGCACGGCAACGCCGCCGTGTTCGTCGGACGGATGGTGCCGGTGGTGCGGAGCCTGATCTCCGTCCCGGCCGGGGTGTCCGGGATGCCGCTCGGCCGGTTCACCCTCTACACCGCGGCGGGCAGCCTGGTGTGGAACTCCGCGCTGATCCTCGCCGGGTACGCGCTCGGCGAGAACTACGCGGTGATCGACCGCTACCTGGGCTGGGTCTCGACCGCGGTGCTGGTGGCGCTGGCCATCGCCATCGTCTGGTTCGTCGTCTCGCGCTTGAAGGCGCGCCGTTCGTAGAGCACCGACGCCGCGGCGATCGCCAAGCCCGCCAGCGAAAGCGCGACGCCGACCCACGCCGTGGACGTGTAACCCCAGCCCGCCGCGATGGCCAGGCCACCGAGCCACGCGCCCGCGCCGTTCGCGACGTTGAGCGACGAGTGGTTCGACGAGGACGCGAGCGACGGCGCGTCCGGTGAGGCGTCCATGAGCCGGATCTGCAGTGCCGCGGCCAGAATCTGCACGACGAAGCCGAGCAGGAACAGGTTCACGAACAGGAACACGGGGATCGTCGCTGTCAGTCCGAAGAGGACCAGGATCAGGCAGACCGCGACTAGGCCGCCGAACACCGAGCCCATCGCGGACCGGTCGACGAACCTGCCGCCGAACGTCGCGCCGAGCGTCATGCCGAGGCCGAACACCGCGAGCATCCACGGGACGGCCGTCTGCGAGAGCCCGGCGACCTCGGTCGTCAGCGGCGCGACGTAGGAGTAGACGGCGAACATGCCGCCGAAGCCGATCATGCCGGTGAAGATCGCGAACCACACCGTCGGCCGGCCGAACGCGCGGACCTCGCCCTGCATCGACGCGCCCTCGACCTTGGCCATCTTCGGCACCCACGCTCCGATGGCCGCTGCTGTGATGAGGGCGATCACCGCCACCGCCAGGTACGCCGTGCGCCACCCGATCTGCTGCCCCGCCGCCGTCGCGAGCGGCACGCCGACAAGGTTCGCCACGGTCAGACCGACCATCACGCGCGCAACAGCCGTGCCGCGCCGTTCGGGTGCCACGAGCGTTGCCGCCACCACCGCCGCGATGCCGAAGAACGCGCCGTGCGGCAGCCCCGCGACAAACCGCGCCACGAGCAGCAGCGTCTTGTCCTGTGCCGCGGCACTAAGGCCGTTGCCCAACGCCACCGCGAGCATCAGCCCGATGAGCATCCCCTTGCGCGGCAGCTTGGCCCCGAGCACCGCGATCAACGGCGCCCCGACCACCACCCCGGCGGCGTAGAGGCTGATCGCGTGCCCCGCCTCGTAGTCCGGGATCTTGAACGTCTCCGCGATCTGCGGCAGCAGCCCCATCGTCGCGAACTCGGTCGTACCGATGCCGAACCCGCCGAGCGCGAGCGCGGTCATGGCGCGGGTGGTGTTCACAGCTCCCCTTGGACTAGTTAGCAACCGGAACGATTTTACGGCCCTTCTGACGCGCTTCAGAAGCCTTCCCCGCGGTGCCGCTGCTCACACGCCTTTGGAGCACGATGGAGACCACGGCCACCACGAGACCGGCCACGGCCAGCAGCGCGCCGATCCAGTTCGGCGCCGTGTACCCGAGCCCGTGCCCGATCGCCAGCCCGCCGAGCCACGCCCCACCGGCGTTGCCGAGGTTGAACGCCGCGATGTTCGCCGCACTGGCCAGCGCCGGCGCCCCTGCCGCCGTCTGCATGACCCGCATCTGCAGCGGCGGCACCGTCGCGAACCCGGCCGCCCCGAACAGCACGATCGTGATCGCGGCCAGCGGCATCGAGTGCGCGGTGAACACGAACGCCGTCAGGATGGCCGCCAGCGCGATCAGGATGACGACGATGCTCTTCATCACCGACCGGTCCGCCGCCTTGCCGCCGAGCAGGTTGCCCGCGAACAGCCCCACGCCGAACAGCACCAGCAGCCACGTGACAGCACTGGACGAGAAGCCCGCGACCTCGGTCATCATCGGCGCGATGTAGGTGAACGACGCGAAGACGCCCGCGAACCCGAACGCGGTCATCAGCAGCGCGAGCCACACCTGCGGGTTCCGGAACACCCCGAGCTCGCTGCGCAGGTCGCTGCCGTGACTCTCTTGTCGCGGCACCAGGAACAGGATCCCGAGCAGCCCGAGCACGCCCAGCCCCGTGACCGCCCAGAACGTCGACTGCCACCCCAGCGCCTGCCCGAGCGCCGTCCCCATCGGCACGCCCAGCACGTTCGCCACGGTCAGACCGGTGAACATCAACGCGATAGCGCTCGCCTTGCGTTGCGGCGCCACGAGGTCAGCAGCAACAACCGATCCGACGCCGAAGAACGCCCCGTGCGCCAACGCCGCGATCACGCGCCCACTCATGAGCACCTCGTAGGTGTCCGCGAGCGCCGAGACGAGGTTGCCCGCGATGAACAGCACCATCAGTGCCGTGAGCATCTTCTTGCGCGGCAACCGCCCGCCCAGCACGGTCAGCAACGGCGCGCCCACCACCACCCCGAGCGCGTAGCCGGAGATCAGCAGCCCGGCCGAGGGAATCGAAACGCCCAGGTCAGTGGCCACCTCGGGCAACAGCCCCATGATCACGAACTCGGTCGTGCCGATGGCGAAGGCGCTGATCGCGAGGGCGAGCAGAGCGACAGGCATGGTCACACAGTCCTTGAAGTCGTAGGTTGTCCGCGTGAGCAATAGTTGCACACGCGGGCAATTGCCCACGACTCCTAGCCCGGTGAAGCCCGTCACGCCCATGCGAAAGGCCGGCTCCCACGGCGGGAGCCGGCCTCCTCTTAACTCAGATGCGCGGGACCTCGACGAGCGTCCGCCCGTTCAGCGGCTGCGTCGCACGAGCGTTGCCCGCGGTGAACAGCCCCTTGAAGCGTGCGATCGTCGCGGCCGTGACGTGCTGCTCGCCGGCCAGGTACCACTCGACACCCTCGGTGAAGGGCGCCGTGGTGAGCGAGCCGGTGTAGTGCAGCGTGTGGTTGTCGTAGGCCGGCAGCAACCGGTTGAGGTTGATCGGCTCGACGTCGACCGGGGTGCCGCACTCCGGCGCGAGCGTGGCCAGCACGTCGTCCACGACCGAGTGCGCGCCCACGACCAGTGGGACGCCGACCACGAGCAGCTTGCCGTCGGCGCTGCGGTGGACGAGGTGCATCTCGAGCGGGGTGTGGCGGCCGTTGAACGCGTGCTCGGACGGCGTGTGGAAGTGGAACTGCACCAGGTCGTACCGGGTGCCGGCGACGGTGACGTGACCAGAGCCGGGCTGGACGTCCGCCTCCTCGGTCTCCTCGTGGTCGCGGGTCGTGCAGCCGTTGGGCTTGTCCGCGTCCTTGCGGATGTACTTCAGTTCCAGCGCGGAGTGCCCGTAGATGACGTCGAGCTCGGGCGCGTTCGGGTCGAGCCGGATCGCGCCGGGCGTCACGTTGACGGGACTCTGCTTCGGTGTCCCCGACTCAGCGGGGCCGGCCGCGAAGAACGACGCGGCGAGCACCAGCGGAAGAAGAGCCGGAAGGGACCGTCTTAGGTTCATTGGCTCACTTTTCACCTGATCGAGTGAAAAGGGAGCAAGAGTGTGGCCACGCTCTCACGGTTCCGGAATTCGTTCCGGTCTCAGTTGGAGGTGACCCCCGGAAGCCTTTCCACGAACCGGAATTCACCGTGAAAGGATCGTCCGATGAACTTGGGGGAGCTCATCGCGAAATACGACATTCCGGGCGCGTGGCAGCACGCGTGCTCAGCGCACACACCCGAGTCGGGACCACGACAGACTCAGTGTTCGAGATCGGCTCGATCACCAAGCTCTGGACAGCCACACTCGTCCAGCAACTGGTGAGAGAAGACGTGCTGAACCTTGATCAGCCAGCCAGAAACCACCTGTTCGGCTTCCAGCTGAAAGGCCGCGAGGCCACGGACACGAAGTTCGCCGCCACTCTCACCGACAAGGAACACCTCCTGCCGCCCGGCACCCTGCACTCCTACTCCGACACCGGGTTCACCGTCCTCGGCAGGCTCGTGGAAGTGCTGCGCGATCGGCATTTCCACGACGTCCTACGCGAACGACTGATTACGCCATTGGGCCTAAAGGCAATCGCCGTCGACACCTACGAGGCAATCCTGCACCGCACCGCGGTCGGACACGTGCAGACGACACCTACGAAGCAATGGGCGGTCTCCTACCGGACAACGCCCAGCGGCTCACACCTCGCGATGAGCGGCCACGAGCTGCTGACGTTCGTCCATCACCACCTCACCGACCCGACGCTCGCACCACTGCGCGAACACCAGCTCGACGTCCCGGACTTCGGCGGCGGCGTCGTCGCGTGGGGCCTCGGCTGGATGCGCTACCCCGGCGGCATCGTCGGCCACACCGGCGTCTCCAAGGGACAGAAGGCTTTCCTGCGCGTCGACCCGTCAGCAAACCGAGCCGTGGCCGTGCTGACCAACAGCACCAACGGCGATCCCCTGGCCCACGACATCTTCACCGCGGCCGGGTTCGACCCCGCCCCGATGCCCACACCACCAGCGAACCCGGCCCCGATCGACGACCGGATGTGCGGGACCTACCGCACCCCGCTCCACGACATCACCCTCACCCGCACGTCCCTCACCCACGAGCCGCGCACCGAGCTCGGCAAGTCGTTCCGCGACAACACACCCGTCGACTGCTGCTGACCGCCGAAATTCCGGAGCCCTTCCTTGAGCTTGTCCTCACCCTTGTCGATGTGCTCAGTGTGCTTGCCGCCGGTCTTC
>NZ_JBEXPJ010000126.1:0-25922 GCF_040611995.1 Lentzea sp. NPDC006480 | reverse complement strand
ACGCAGGTCGAGGTGCGCGCGTACAGCAGGGATCTTGGCGACGAGCTGCGGCGGTTGCGCGAGACGTGCACCGGACTGAACGGCAACGCGCTCGCGATCAAGCTCGGCTGGGATCCCAGCAAGGTGTCCACCATAGAGCACGGGAAAGCGCGCGCCAGCGAGATCGACCTGGTGCAGTACCTCTCGATGTGCGGCAAGGACATCGACTTCTACGAAGAGTTCAAGCAGCGCTACCGATACGCGTTCGACGAGTACATCGTCCAGGTCCCCGGCAACCTCAGGACGTTGGCGATGGCCGAGTCCACCGCCACCACGATCACCAGCTACTCGGTGCAGTCGATGCCCGGCCTGCTCCAGACACCTGAGTACGCGGACGGCCTCTACCGGCTGACCGGAGTCGTGACCGAGGAACGCATCCCCACCGTCGTCCAGTTCCGGACGGACCGTCAGGCGATTCTCCGTCGGCACGATCGACCGGCTTGCTTGTTCTTCGTCCATGAGCACGCGCTCCAATTGCAGGTCGGAAACCAGCTGATCATGGAGAAGCAGTACGCGCGCCTGCTGCACAACACGCACGTCCTGAGGATCGTGCGGGCGGACGCGCCCCTTGTCGCCCCCAACTGTGTGCTGTGGGAGTACGAGAAAGCACGGCCTGTTGTCTTCAGCGAGACCATCGCGAAGATATTCGTGCAGGGTCCGGGCGCGATCGCGCGGACCAGGCTTCTCTTCGACCGCCTGGATGAGGTCGCCTTGAGTGCGGAACAATCGCGGCAGGTGCTGGCGGAGTACGTCAGCGAACCGCGAGAGGACCTCGATGATGCAGGACCGCACCTGGCGTAAGAGCAGTTACAGCGACGGGACGGAAGACGGCGAGTGCGTCGAGGTGTCGCTGGCCCACGACGCACTGGTCAGGGACTCGAAGAACGCGGGCGGCGAGATGCTCGCGTTCTCGTCCCCCGCGTGGCGTGCGCTGGTCAGCTGGCTACATCCGGTCCAGTAAGCGGGACCGCGCGACCTCCAGGTGCGCGGTCATGGCCGCGCCGGCCGCCGCCGAGTCGCCGGCGATCAGCGCGTCCACGATCGCGCGGTGCTCGGTGATGGTCTGCACTCCGAACGGCTGCTGGAAGTTCAGCCGGAACAGGTGCAGGTGGCAGTGGGTCTTGGCGAACGACTGCAGCACGGCCTCGTTGCCCGCGTTGCGCAGGATCAGCTCGTGCAACCGCTGGTCGTGCGCGGTCAGGTTCTTGTAGTCGTCGTAGGCGTTGTCGGCGGGAGCTGCCGGGCAGGTCGCCAGCTCCTCCTCGATCAGCAAAGCGTTCTCGGGAGTCATGCGGGCTGCCGCCAGAGCCGCGGACGGCGGCTCCAGCAGCAGGCGCAGCGCGTACAGGTCGTCGACCTGCTTGCGGTTCAGCAGGTCCGTCACGCGGTAGCCGCGCAACGGGAGCCTGCTGACCAGTTCTTCGGACTCGAGGCGGGCCAGGGCCTCCCGGACCGGCGTTGGGGACACCTCGAGCTGGCGCGCTACCTCGTCGATGTTGACGCGGGCGCCCGGTTCCATGCCGTCGCTCATGATCAGCGCGCGGATCTGCTCGTAGACGTCATCCGCGAGCACGCGCCTGGTCGGTATCCGCAACACCACTCCTGGGACTCCTGTTCAGTTCTTGGCCAGTATCTCCTGCGAGACGCGTTCCATCTCGGCGAACACGTCATCGGAGCGTTGCCCGCCGAAGTAGGCCTCGAAGAGGGGCTGTTCGGCGGACTGCACTGCCGAGCCGTTGGCGTAGGCGGTGGACGGGAAGAGCACGCCGTCCTTCACGTACTGGTTGTAGACCGACAGATCCACGCCCTGGGACTTCATCGACGTGACCGTGTTGTCCATGGCAGCTGGAATCGACGGGAAGAACGTGCCGGTGGCGCCTGCCTTGGTCTGGCACTCCTCGCTGCCCATGTAGCTGACCCACTTCCAGGTCAGGTCCGGGTTCTTGGTGCCGGCCCAGATGTTGTTGCCGTTGGAGTTCGACAGCACCGCGCGCTTGCCGTCAGGGCCGAGCGGCGTCGGCGCGATGCCCACGGGCACGCCGGGGATCTTGCCGAACGACGGCGCGGACCAGGAGCCGCCGATGGTCATCGCGGTCTTGTTGGAGCCGACCAGGTCGATGTCGGAGATCGTGGACTGGTTGCCGGTGGTGAAGGTGCCGAGCTTCGGGGAGTAGCCCTTCTCGGTCAGCGCCGTCACCCACTTCATCGTCTTCACGAAGCGCGGGTCGGTGTAGTTGAACTTGGAGGGCCACTGGTCCTTGTCGCCGAACTTCCAGCCCAGCGTGGCGACCAGGGGAGCCCACGTGGTCTCGCCGATGAAGCTGCGGCCCGCGATGGCGCCGACGCCGTAGGTGGCGATGGCGTTCTTGTCGAAGCCCGGCTCGTCTCCGCGCTTGCCGTTCTTGTCGATGGTCAACCGAGCCACGATCTTCTCGAACGTGCCGCCGTCGTCGGGGTTCCAGGTCATCTTGGCCACGTCGGCCTCGGAGATGCCGGCCTGCTGCAGCGAGTCCTTGCGGTAGTAGATGCCGGCGGCGGCCCAGTCGAGCGGCAGCGCGTACTGCTTGCCGTCGGTGAACTTCCAGTTGTCGACGCCGACCGAGTACTTCTTCAGGTCCACAGCAGACTTGGTGATCAGGTCGTCCAGCGGCATCAGCTGGTGCTGCCCGGCGTAGGCCTGGAGGAACTGCACCGAGTTCTGGAACGCGTCGGGCGCGGTGCCCGCCACGAAACCGGCGGTGAGCTTGGTGAAGTAGTCGTCGACGTTGTAGCGGGTGATCTTCACGTCGGTGCCGGGGTTGGCGGCCTCGAACGCCTTCTCGCACTCACCGTAGGCGACTGCCTGCTTGTCGTCCCAGGTCCACCAGTTGACGGTGTTGCTGGAGCCGGAGTCGGAACCTGACGAGCAGCCGGCGAGTACCAGAGCTGCTGCCAGAGAAGCGGCGGCGATTCTCATGCTTTCTCCAAGAGACGGGAACGGAAGGCGTCGATTGCGATGTCGAGGTCGTCGGAGCCGCCCGCCTCGTGGGCGCTGTGCTCCCAGACCTGGATCTGCCGGGGTCCGGCGTAGGCGTGGTAGGCGCCGAACACGGTGGACGGCGGCACGATGTCGTCCATCAGGCCGATCGAGAACCAGGCACTGGCCCGGGCTCTGGCGGCGAATCCGATACCGTCGAAATAGGACAGTGTCGGGAAGATGTCGGAACGGCGGTTCTCGGCGATGTAGGTGGTCAGCTCGGTGAACGGCGGTCGGCCGCACACGTTGAGAGCACGCCGGAAATCGCACAGGAACGGGGCCTGGGCGTGCACCGCGGCCAGATCGGGCACGAGACCCGCTACGGCCAAGGCGATTCCGCCGCCCTGGCTGTTGCCGATCACGGCCACGTCCCGAGAACCCAGCGCTCGCACGGCATCCACCGCGCGAACGGCGTCGGTGAAGACGCGGCGGTAGAAGTAGGTGTTCCGGTCGGCGATGCCGCGCGTCATGAACCCGGCGCCGCCGCGCTGGTCGCGCACCTCGACCTGCAGGTGCGCGAACCCGGCGCTGGCCCAGGTCAGGTTCTCGACCGCGCTCCCCCGGTTGCTGCCGTAGCCGTGGTACTGCACCACCGCGGGCAGGCCGGAAACACCGCGAGGAGTCCGCAGCCAGGCACGGATCCGATGGCCGCCGAAGCCCGAGAACGTCACGTCGTAGACGTCGAGCGTCTGCAGTGGTGTGTCGACCGGGACTGCCTCGACCTTGAGCTCCAGCGAGCGAGCCTCCTCCAGGGTCGAGTCCCAGAACGAGTCGAAGTCATCAGGCCGGAGGTACGAGCTGCGGTAGTCCCACAGGTCGTCCAGCCCCAGATCGGTCAGCACGAAATCCTCCCGCGCACTTCCACGACGTCACTCACGACGACCTCGGTGACCTCGCCGCCGATGCTCACCGGCACGAACTCCGAGGCGTCACCGGACACCCGGCGCACTCGCACCAGCACGTCTCCTTCGTCCCACGTGACGTCGACCGCGAGCCCGCCGCGGCAGCGCAAGCCGCGAGCAGAGCCGCGGGACCAGCCGGAAGGCAGCGCGGGCAGGATGTCGATCACGCCGGTGTGGCTCTGCACCACGACTTCGGCGAGGGCCGCCGTGAAGCCGTAGTTGCCGTCGATCTGGAACGGCGGGTGCGTGCTGAACAGGTTCGGCAGCAGGCCGCCCCACTCCGAGCCGTCGAACGGGGCGTCGCGGTGCCGGTCGCCGGTGAACGCCTGCGAGGCTTCGGACAGCAACGACCGCACGGTCTCGCTGTCGCTCAAACGCGCCCGCAGCGCCATCTTCCAGGCCCACGACCAGCCCATCGCGCCGTTGCCGCGCCGGTCCATCGTGGCGACGGCCGCGTCACCGAGCAGCGTGCCGGCGACGATCTGGCCGAGCGGGTAGACGGACACGAGGTGCGACATGTGCCGGTGGGTGGGGTCTTCCTCAGGCAGATCGGAAACCCACTCCCCCAGCCGCCCGTCGAACACCGGGACAGGGCGCAACCGGGGCAGCGCGGCCGAGATCTCCGCGAGCAGCGGATCAGTGCGGCCCGATGCCAGCGCCAGCGCCAAAGTCCGTTCGAACACGGCACGGATCAGCATCACGTCCATGGTCACCGACCACGTCAGCGCCTGCGGTTTGCCGTCAGAATCGAGGAACCAGTTCTCCGGCGACGTCGACGGGCACGTGTCGAGGTAGCCGTCCGGGCCCTCGACCAGCCAGTCGAGGCAGAACTCCGCACAGCCGCGCAGCAGCGGCCACGCACGCTCCAATGTGGACCAGGTGCGGGCGAAGTCGTAGTGGTCCCAGGCGTGCTGGACGAGCCAGGCGCCGCCCATCTGCCACAGCGCCCAGGACACCGCGCCGTGGCCCATGCCGACCGGCAGCGACCAGCCCCACGCATCGGTGTTGTGGTGGGCCACCCAGCCGCGCGCACCGTAGAGCTCCCGTGCCACCTCGGCGCCGTTGACCGCGAGCTTTTCCAGCAGCTCCAGCAACGGTTCGTGGCACTCGGCGAGCCCGGTGACCTCGGCCGCCCAGTAGTTCATCTGGGTGTTGATGTTGATCGTGTAGTTCGACGACCACGCGGGGCGCAGCTCGCCGTTCCAGATGCCCTGCAGGTTCGCGGGCGGCGCACCGGGCCGGGACGAGGACGCCAGCAGGTAGCGGCCGAACGCGAACAGCACGGACGCGGTGAGCTGCTCGTCCTTGCCGGCCAGCAACTCCGGCACGTCCACCTCGTCGGGCACGTCGCCGAACTGGACTTCGCAGGCGTTCAGCAACGTCATCAGGTCGCTGGACCGCTTGCCGTGCCAATGTGACTCGGTCGTGGTGGTGCTGGTGAGCGTCAGCTTCCAGCTCGGGCCGTCCTGCTCGACCCGCGCCCGTACCACGCCGCGTTCGCCCTCCCCGTAGACCGGGGCGTCGACCTGCGGTTCGTGCCGGGGCGCCGAGTCGACGGGGATGTCGACGACGAGCGAAAGCCCTTCCCTGGACACCTCGCGCAACGGGGTCGTCAGCTCCACGTCGAGCGGGACTGCGCCGATGATCTCCACGCACAGCGCGGTTTCCGAGGCCCAGACGCGGCGCAGCACCCCCTCGTTCCCGATCGTGAGGTGCTCCGTCACGACGCCGGTTCGCAGGTCGAGCGTGCGACCCCGGGAGACGCCGTCCGGCAGGGTGATCCACAGGTCCACGTACGGCAGGAACGTCTGGCTGTACGGGCCTTCGAACGACATCAGCAGGTCAGTGGCGCGCTGGAGATCGCCGGAGAAGATCGCCGCGCGGGCCTCGGCGAGCCGCTCGGGACCGGCTCCGGCAGCCAGCACGTCAGCCAGCGCACGAGAAGGCCCGTCAGCGGTGCCGGACCACACGGTCGCGTCGTTGACCTGTACGCGGGACCGGCCGGCCCCGCCGAACACCATCGCGCCGAGGCGGCCGTTGCCGACGGGCAGCGCCTCGGTCCACTCCTGCGCCGGAGCAGGCCAGTTGAGTCTCATTTGATCCCCGTGAAGCCGATGGAGTTGACCAGCCGCCGCCCGAACACGACGAACAGCAGCAGCATCGGCAGCGCCGCGACCAGCGTCGCCGCCATCAGTCCGGCCCAGTCGAGCGAGGCCTGCGGTGAGGACTGCTTGAACACCGCCAGAGCGAGGGTGAGCGGCCGCACCGACTCGTCGTTGGTGACGAGCAACGGCCAGAAGTAGTCGTTCCAGGTGCTGATGAACTGCAGCAGCGTCAGCGTCGCCATCGGCGCGACGCTCATCGGCAGCACTATCCGGAAGCACACGCGCAACGGCCCGGCGCCGTCGATGATCGCGGCCTCCTCGACCTCGTGCGAGAGCCCGAGCATGAACTGCCGCAGGAAGAAGATGTTGAACGCGGAGAAGAACGCGCCCGGCAGGATCATGCCGCCGAACGTGTTGAGCAGCCCCAGGTCCTTCATCAGCACGAAGTTCGGCAGCAGCGTGAACACCGACGGAACCATCAGCGCGGTCAGCAACACCCCGAACACGAGGTCCCGGCCCTTCCACCGCAGCCGGGCGAACGCGTAGGCCGCCAGCGCCGAGAACACGACCGTGCACAGCGTCAGAACTCCCGCGTACACAATGGAGTTCCACAACGCGAGTGCCAGGTCGATCTTCGCACCCGACCCGTTCTCCAGAGCGGCTTCAGCGGGCGTCGCGAGCCCCAGAGCGCGCTTGAACGGACCCCACGTGAAGTGCACCGGCAGCAACGACGACGGGTCCGTGGACATCGCGAAGTTGTTGGACAGCGCGGTGCGCAGGATCCAGTAGAACGGGAAGATCGTGACCAGCAGGATGACGATGATGTAGCCCCACGCCAGGCCCCTGCCGAGCCTCATCGATGCAGTCATCGAAGCTCCTCAGTCGGTGTCGGACTCGCTGGCGCGTGCCATCCGCATCTGCGTGAAGGTCACGGCGACGAGCATCAGGAACAGGGCGAGCGACATGGTCGCGGCGTAGCCGAAGTCGAACTGGCCGAACGCCTTGTCGTAGATGTACATCTGCAGCACCAGCGAGGCGTCCGCCGGACCGCCCTTGGTGCTGACCTGGACGATGTCGAAGATCTGGGTCGCGCTGATCACGTTGAGGATCACGACCATCACCAGGATCGGCCGCAGCAGCGGCAGGGTGAGTGAGCGGAACATCTGGAACTCCGACGCGCCGTCGATCCGGCCGGCCTCGTAGATCGACACGGGGATCGTCTGCAGGCCCGCGAAGATGAGCACCGCGTTGTAGCCCATCGACTTCCACACGTTGAGCGCGGCCAGTGTCGGCACGGCCCAGGTGTCCGAGCCGAAGAACTTGATCGGCTCGCCGAAGACCCAGGTGATCAGCTGGTTCACGATGCCGAGCTGCGGGTCGAGCATCCACGTCCACACCAGTGCCGTGACGACGCCGGAGATGAGGAACGGCAGGATCATCAGGCCGCGGACGGTCGTGTTGACGTTCAGGCGGTGCAGCACGACCGCGGTGAGCAGCGAGATGCCGACACCCAGAATCGTGGTCAGCACGACGAAGTACGCGGTGACGCCCAGCGAGTGCCAGAACCGGCCGTCGTTGATCAGTTCCTGGATGTTTCGCAGGCCCGTCCACACCGGTGGGCTGAGGATGTGGAACTCGGTGAAGCTGAGGTAGACGCCGCGCAGCATCGGGTAGGCGAAGAACACGCCGAACCCGAGGATGGCGGGCGCGACGAGCATCCACGCGACCCACGTGTCGTTGCGGCGGGAAGCGGGGCCCTTGCGGCGGCGGGCTGTGGGTGGAGGCGCCGTGGTGGCAGGTCCACGCACGACATGGGCGCTGGAGTCTTGCACGGCTGTCACCACGACGCCTCCTGTTCTGGGGTGGGATTTCTTTGCGGTGGGGTTAGATGCGGATCGCGTCGACGTCGAACACGGAGTCGTCGGGGTTGCCGATGCGAATCGTGTTGTTGCCGGCCAGCAGGTAGATCGGGACGGTCACCTTCTGCGCCAGGCCCCAGTTGTCGTCGTTCGCGCCGGCGACCGGGAGCTTGAAGCTGGTGCCGTTGACCGTGAAGATGCCGGTCCGGCTGGAGCTGGCGTCCACATAGGACAACTCGACGAGGTAGGTGCCTTCCTTCGGCACGTTCACCGTCGGCATCGTGAGAATGCCGCTACCGCCGATGTACCCGACCTTGTTGCCGCCCGAGCACTCACAGCCGTAGACGGTCGCACCGCCGCCGAGGCTGCCCTTCTCGGCTTCGTAGGTGACGGATTCCTTGGGCGTCACGAAGGAAACCGGCTTGGAGCGGTTGCCGTTCTGCACCACGGTGAACTCGTAGCTCGTCGCCGGGGTGAGGCCGGTGATGTTCACGTTGGTGCTGGTGGTCGTGGCGACCTTCTTGTTGCCCGCGTAGACGTCGTAGCGGACGCCGGTCTTGCCCTGCCACTTCAGCGCGATGCTGGTCGGCGTGGCGCCGGTGCCCTGGACCACGGCCGGGGAGACGGCCGCGCGCGGGGTGATCTTCAGCAGCTTCGAGCCGTGCACGGGCAGGTCGGCGCTGAACGAGCCGTTGGCCTGGCCGATGTCCTTGCGGGACCACACATCACGGAGCTTGGCGTTTCCGTTGATGCCGAGCTGCGCGAAGTCCGCGGTGACCTTGGCGGGCGTGGCGCCGAGGTTGAACAGCGCCACGGTGTAGCTGCCGTCGGCGTTGCGGGCGTACCAGACCTGCTGGTCGGAGTGCTGGTCGACCGGACGGGCCGGGATGCCGGCCTGGTCGATGCCGATGACCTCGTCGTTGGTGAGCAGCCGGTAGCCGTAGTCGTCGATCTTGGTGAGGTCGTCGCCCAGGTACAGCGGGGAGTTCGAGATCGCCCACAGCGTCATGTAGCTCTGGCGTTCGGCCTCGGTGATGCCGTCCATCTCGCCGACGCCGACGTTGAGGCTGTCGAGGTTGTTCCAGCGGCCGGGGCCGACGTCGTCGATCCACTGCACGACGTCGTTCCAGCGCTGCTTCACCGAGTTGTTCCAGGTGACGAGCGTGTTGCAGTAGCACTCGACGTCCGTGTCGACGCGCCAGCCGTTGGTGTTGGCCTTCCACACGTCGGCCTGGCGGTGGCTCAGCGCCCAGGAAATGATGAACTCGATGGGGCGGCCGGTGTTCTTGAGCGCGGTGTTCCACGCCTTGACGTCACTGGTGTTGTCGAAGCGCTCGCCGCCCTTGAAGCTGCCGGGGCCGACGCCGTCGAGCTTGAGGAAGTCGACGCCGTAACCCGCGAGGACTCCGGCGATGGAGTCGATGTACTTCTGCGAGCACGGGTTGTCGAAGTTCATCTTGTAGGCCATCTCCCACCCGTTGGTCTTGCGCAGGTCCGGGTAGACGATGTCCTTGGTGGTGCAGCCGGGAGCGTTGTAGATCGGCGTGTTGCCGTCGTTGTACGCCTTCAGGTCGAGGCCGACCGCGAGGTAGGAGCCGTACTTGAGGCCCTTGCCGTGCACGTAGTCGCCGAGCCACTTCATGCCGTGCGGGAACTTCTTGGCGTCCGCGACCGGGCGGCCGTACTCGTCGAACGAGCCGAGCCAGCCGGCGTCGACGTTGACGTGGTTGTAGCCGTGGCTCTTGAACTTCGCGGCGAGGACGTCGGTCTGCGCCAGGACGTTCTTCTCGTTGAGGAAGCTCGCGGGGCCGTCCGGGTTCACGCCGGGGTAGTTGGTCGCCTGCAGGCTCCAGCTGCTCCAGCCCATGTAGGGCTTGTCGGCGATCTTCTGTGCTTGCACTTCCGGTGCCTGGGCTGAGGCGGGGACCGCGATCAGCGACGCGAGCAGGCCGGCAACGACACCTAACGCTCTCAAGACCACTCCTTTGTGATTTCCGGCGGTTTGAATCAGGCGACCCTGAGGTCTTCCATCGCGTCACGGTCCCAATCAATGCCGAGACCTGGCGTGTCCGGGGCGAGCGCGTGTCCGTTGTGGACGGTCATCTCGCTCTTGGTGATGGCGCGCAGCTGCGGGATGTGCTCGACGTACTTGCCGTTGGGCAGCGCGGCGGCAAGGCTGACGTGCAGCTCCATCAGGAAGTGCGGGCAGACGTCGGCGTTGAACGCCTCCGCGGTGTGCGCGACCTTGAGGAACGGCGTGATGCCGCCGATCCGCGCCGCGTCGACCTGGATGATCGAGGCGGCACCGCGTTCGAGGTACTCGCGGAACTGGGCCACCGAGTACAGCGACTCGCCCACCGCGATCGGAATCGTCGTCTTCTGGGCGAGTTTGACGTGCCCGCTCACGTCGTCGGCCGGCAGCGGCTCTTCCAGCCAGGCCAGGTTGACGTTCCGGAAGGCCTGCGCGCGCCTGATGGCCTCGGCGCTCGTCATGGACTGGTTGGCGTCGACCATGATCGCGAACCGCTCGCCGACGGCCGCGCGCACCGCTTCGAGGCGTTCGACGTCCTCGGTGAGGTCGGGCTTGCCGACCTTCATCTTGATGCCCTGCCAGCCCTGGGCCGCCGTCTCCTTGGCGCCCTTGACCAGATCCTCGGTGGACAGGTGCAGCCAGCCGCCTTCGGTGTCGTACAGCGGCACCTCCTGCTTGTGGCCGCCTGCCATGCGCCACAACGGTTCCCCGGCCCTGCGGCAGTGCAGGTCCCACAGCGCGGTGTCCACGGCGGCCAGCGCGAGCGAGGTGATCGCGCCGACCGTGGTGCTGCGCGTGCTCGCGAACAGGTCCTGCCAGACGTGCTCGATCCTGCGCGCGTCCTGGGAGATGAGGCGGGGCAGCAGGTGGTCCTTCAGGAGAGCGAGGACCGAGCTGCCGCCCGTGCCGATCGTGTAGGCGTAGCCCAGTCCGGACAGGCCGTCGTCGGTCGTGATCTCGACGAAAACGGTCTCCTGCTTGACGAACTGCTGGACCGCGTCCGTGCGCAGGGTCTCGACGGGAACGTCGACCTGGAACGCCTCGGCACTGACGACCTTTGCCACGCCAACTCCTCGGATCTCTGATCCTATAGGATATTTGCGGGCATTGAACGCGGGCGTTAACGGCGTGTCAACCGTCGTTTGGCCACGCTCCCACGTCCCTGAGAGCGTTTACAACGGGCACAAGCGACCGGATTCAGTTCCGGTCCTCCGATGTTTGCAGCTCACGGGCGTGGTCGCTGCTGTTGGTGCCTGTTGGAGTGTGCGTGAAAATGTGAGTGTTTCTGTCCGGTTGTCATTGGTGGGCGGCCGGACGGTCGGGTGCGCGGCAAGCTGCGTGCCTGGCCTGCGGGTCCGCGACCCGGTCGGTCTGATCCACCAGCCCGTGCTCGGTGACGATCGCGGCGATCCCCTGCTGTGGCCACGCCGCGGCGGCACACGCGACGACGGCGATCCGGGTTCCGGGAGGTTCCGCGAGGCTCGTGGTGGCGCGGTCGTGGTCGGCCGGGACCAGCGCGACCTGCTCCCAGCGCAGGTCCTCACGAAGGCGGGCGATGCCGACCATGGGCAGGCGCTCACCTTTCACGGTCAGGTTTCCTTCGAGGGCCGTGAGCTCCGGCGGGCCGATGCCGCCCGCACACGGCTGGGCCTCGACGTCCGGACCGGGGTTGCCGAACACGACCGTCGAGGCGACGAAGCGGCCGTCGTTGAGGCGGAACCAGCGGTTGTCCGGGAGGTCGAGCCAGGCGTCGCGCAGCGTCTGGCCGTGGCAGAAGCCGGCGAGCGGGAGAGTGCAGCCGCCGGGGAGCCGCTCGCCTTTCGACGGGAAGTCCTTGCCGGGGCCGGAACGCACGATCACGCCGTCGGGGTGGGTCTTCCCCTCCCACACACCAGGCCCCGCGACACCAGGGCAGTACACCGACTCCGGTCTGGACACCGCTCCCGACGCGCCAGTGGTCAGCAACAGCATCACTACCGCAGCAGCCCACCACCCCCAGCTTTGCTTGTAGTACGCGGGGAGCTTTCGTACTGCAGGAGCACACGCAAGGGCCCCGCGTACCGAATCAGCAGGGGTGGGTGGGGCTAGCGCCTCCCACTGTGTGCGCCACTCACTCTCGTCTCCCCCGCACGCGCGCACGTACGCGAGGGTCACGTCGAGCGTTGGGCGGCGTCGTCCCGCAGCGGCGTACGCGAGCGTCGACGGCGCGTAGTGCGTGTCAGTCGCCATCTTCCGGTACGACGGCGAGCCCGCCGACTCCCTCAACGCCCGGAGGCCCGCCGCGAACTCCGCCACCGGACCCGAACCGAGGTCCAGCGCACGCTCCGGTCTCCCCGCCACACATTCCCCCTCTGACCTGCACGGACAATTGTCCGATTGTCGACGGCACGTGACGTGGACAGCGCGACCGCAGACGACAACTCCCCCTCGGGATGACATCGGAGACGTCATCGGACCAACCGAAGGGAAACACACCGGTGCAACGCAGATTTCTCGTCACGCTGATCGCGGCGATCATGGCGATGCTCAGCCTCACGACGGCCACGCAGGCGTCGCCGACGTTCAACCCCGTCAACGCCGCGAACCTGGCCGCGAGCCGGCAGGGGCAGTGGGGTGATCAGTGCAAGCAGTTCGTGAACGACATCTTCCGCGAGGCGTCACGCGGTGAGGTCGCGCTCGGCGGCGGCTACTACAGCGACTTCGTCAAGGAGGGCTTCGGCCGCATCGACCCCAGCGCGGCGTGGCGGGGTGATGTCATCCAGATCAACGTGCGCGGCTACGGCGACCGGTACGAGCCCGGCATGCACACGGCGATCGTGATGGACAACCTCGGCGGTGGCTGGTTCAACGTCGTCGACTCCAACTGGCAGAACGACGAGATCATCCGCGTCCACCAGTGGAACCCGCACACCTATGCCGCCCAGCGCGGCATGGAGGTGAACGTCTGGCGGTACTGACCGTCAGGCTTCGGCAGCCTGCTTGAGCCGGGCCAGCGTCGACTCGATGTTGGCCTGGTTCGTCACCGCGCGGTCCTTCACACCCGTTGCCAGCACGGTGACCGGTACGTACCAGGACGGGCGGCGGTCCCAGGTGGACTCGGTGACGCGGCAGCCGTCGTCGGTGGGTTCGATGTCGTACTGCCAGCGCGACACCGCCATGCCGAGAGACTTCACCTCGAACGCGAACCGCGAGGCTGAACAGTCCGTGACCGTGGCAGTCGTCGGCCACACCCGCCAGCCACGGCGGTTCAGGCCGCGAAAACGGGCCCCAACGGAAGGGCCGGTGGCACCCAGCCACCGGCCTCCCGAGTACTCCTCCGCCACACCGCTCAACCCACGCAGATCGCTGACGAGGTCGAACACCCGCTGCGGTGAGGCAGCGACATCGATGTGCGCGGAAGCGTCAGGCGTCATGACGCCGAACTTACTACCAGTAGGTAACTACTGCCAGATCCTCTCAATCGGTGCAGGACACCGGTGAGTCGAAGTGACCCGGTGTCGTCGGATAGGCGGGGCCGATGCCGTGCTGGTTGTTGTCGGCCGGGTAGACCAGCGCCAGTTCGCGGAACGCCGAGGTGCCGCTGGTCAACGCGTCGTTCACGGTCTGGCCGGCACCGGAGCCCCAGGCCAGCTTCTGCAGGAAGGTCTGCATGCCGGGGCTGTGCTGGCGGATGTCG
The DNA here is from genome assembly GCF_040611995.1 of Lentzea sp. NPDC006480. Taxonomy (NCBI): domain Bacteria; kingdom Bacillati; phylum Actinomycetota; class Actinomycetes; order Pseudonocardiales; family Pseudonocardiaceae; genus Lentzea; species Lentzea sp. NPDC006480. The sequence continues at coordinate 12,293 of NZ_JBEXPJ010000126.1, read as the reverse complement.
TTGTAGCCGCCATAGGACGCGGGACAGTGCGTGTACAGGTTGTACGCGCCGTTCCAGTCGATCAGGCGGTCACCGGGGTTGGGGCCGTTCTGCGCGCGGTCGGCTTGCAGGACGTCGCGGTCCCAGCCGCCGTAGATCCAGTCGGTGCCGTCGTGGTGCTGGTTGTCCGCGAGAGTGGAAGGCACCGCGGGGTTGTCGTTGGTCTTCTCGGTCATCTCGAACCACAGGCACGGGTCGATCGCGCCGTCGCCGAGCGTCTGCGGCCACAGGCCCTGCGCGCAGTTGCCGGGGTAGGAGCCGCGCGGGTTGAAGTCGAGCACGTCGGACCCGAGCGCACCCTGTTGCGACGCGGTAGAAGTACCGCCGACGCCACCGAAGGTGTGGTCGACGAACCTGTCGTTCGTGCCGCGCGAGGAGGCGTCGAACGTGCCGTTGGTCAGGCAGTCGGGCGTAGCAGCGTTGACCACCGGGTCGCAGCCCTTGCCGCCCCACAGGACGTCCGCGCCGTCGCCGCCGAACGTCTGGTCGCCGCCGCTGTCGGCGTTGACCAGGTCGTCGCCGTACCCGGCGTGGATGTTGTCGTTGCCCTGGCCACCGCGCATGCGGTCGTTGCCGCCTTCCGCGATGCCGTTGTGCGGCATGGCAGGCGCGGAAGAACCGCCGACGAACTGGTCGCCGTTGACGTCGTGCAGCAGGTCCACGCGGCGGTCGTACGTGTCCGCGCGGAAGCCCGTGTAGTTCTCCTGCGGCACCGAGCTCAGCTGACTGGTGAAGCTCTTCGACGCGACGTCGTTGGCGTTCATGTACTCGTTGACCACGCCACCGCGGTCGCCGAGCATGGCGTCCTCGCCGTCGCCGCCGTACATCACGTCGTCGCCGAGTTCGCCGTACATGTCGTCGTCGCCGTTCTGGCCGTACATGGTGTCGTTGCCGTCCTGACCCCACATACCGTCGTTGCCGTCGTCGCCGTACATCGTGTCGTTGCCGAACGCGCCGAGCACCTCACACGTGGCCTGCGCCGTCGTGCAGAAGCGCGTGGACGGACCGATGTCGGCCACACGAGAAACCGTTGCGTTAGAAGGCATGGCACCGGACTTGTAGCGCTCGGTGTAGACCTGCTCGCTCATCGACCCCGGATTGCCCTGCAGCGTGCGCCTCAGGGAACCGTTGTCACCGAGCTGGACGTCGTCCTCGCCGTTGCCCTCGAACGCGTCACCACCGTCGCGGAAGCCCTGGATGGTGCTGCCGCCGATCATGTCGTCCTGGCCGTCGGGTGCCTCGCCCACGAGCTCGGCACTCGGCGCACCAGGCCAGCCGGGATCGGCCAGCGGGACCACGGTGGTTTCGGACGACGGCGAACCGAGCCCGCGGTCACCGCGCAGCACGTCCGCGCCGCCGTTGCCCTCGAGGTAGTCGGCGTTGCCGTCACCGGTGAGGAAGTCCCCGCCGTCCTGACCCCACAGCACGTCCACACCCGCGCCACCGGACATCCGGTCGTCGCCGTAGCGATCACCCGGTCCGGCCTGCAGGTCGTAACGCTTCACGATCCGTTGTGCGGCCGGGTTTCCACCAGCGGAGGACAGCCTGACCGTAGCCCGGGTCGGGACCTCGACGACCATCGGGCGCAGGATCACGCCGTTGTCACCGATGGCCACGTCGTCGCCGCGGCCGCCGAACACGGCGTCAGCGGAGTCCAGCTGGCCCGCGGTGTTGTCGCCCGTGCCGGACAACGCGGTGTTGCTGCCACCGACCAGATCGTCGTTGCCGTCGTCACCCTCGATCCAGTCGACGCCTTGCGAGCCCTCGACGTAGTCGTCGGCGTTGTTGCCCTTCAACCGGTCGGGCCCGGCCTGGCCGATGATCACGTCGTTGTCGTTGTCACCGTCGACCTCGTCCGGGCCGGACGAGTCGGCGTGCGGGGTGAGCCCGAGGTCGTACAGGGAGATCTCGCGTGCGGTCATCCCGCGCTCCTGCACGACCCGGTGCGGCGTTCCACCGCGCACCAGCCTGCCGTTGTCACCCAGCACCACGTCCGAGTCGTTGTTGCCGTGGATGACGTCACCGGCGTCCGGCTGGCCCACGCCGGGCGAGTCCTCGGTCGAGCTACCGCCCACGAGGTCGTCCTGGCCGTCGTTGCCGTCGATCTTGTCCCGCGCCGGGCCACCCTCGGCGTAGTCGTCCGAACCGTCACCGGTGATGGTGTCCTCGTCGCCCTGACCGTAGATCACGTCCGAGTCGCCACCACCGCTGATCTTGTCCTTGCCGGAAGTGCCCGCGGCGGGCGTGTACCCGAGGTCGAGCAGCTCGACCTTGTGCGCCTTGGCGAACCCGCGCCCGGTCGTGACCTGCGTGGCCTGCGCCGCGTCCACAAGGGACAGACGCGCGTTGTCACCGGCGATCAGGTCGGGCCCCGCGTCGCCGAACAGGGTGTCACCCGCGTCCGGACGACCCGCGTTGCCGGCCACCTCGGAGCTGCCACCGATGATCCGGTCCTCGCCCGCGTCACCGTGCACGAGGTCATCGGCGTTGTTGCCCTCCAGGTAGTCGTCCTGCGGGCCACCGAACACCTCGTCGTGCGCGAGACCGCCGAACGCCCGGTCGTCGCCCTCACCGCCGAAGACGAAGTCCGCGCCACCAGCGGCGGGGTTCGCCCCGTCGAGGTCGAACGGCCCGTCGACGCCGTTGTCGCCGATCACGATGTCGTTGCCCGCGTCGCCGTAGAGGAAGTCGCCGACGTCGGGCTCACCGGCCTTGCGCGTACCGCCGATGACGCGGTCGTTGTCCGAGCCGCCGAACGCGTGGTCGACACCGTTGTTGCCCTCGATGGTGTCGTCCTGCGAACCGCCGTACAACGTGTCGTCGTCGTTGTTGCCGAACAGGTTGTCGACACCGGCGTCGCCGTAGACGAGGTCCTTGCCTCCACCGCCGTACACGACGTCGTCGTCGTTGCCGCCGGCCAGCACGTCGTCACCGAGCTGTCCGCACACGCGGTCGTTGCCGGACTTGGCATCGACGTTGTCCGCGGCGCCACCGGCGGCGACGATCTCGACGCCGGTGCCACCCGTGATCAGGTCGCGGCCGTCCTGGTCGTCCAGCGGCTCGGCCGGCGGCATCGACACGGGATCGTTGCTCGGCGGCGTGCACGGGTTCGCGTGCTTGTCGCCGAAGACCTCCGCGCCACCGTCACCACCGATGACGTGGTCGTTGCCGTAGCCGCCGACCAGCAGCTTCGACGACGGCGTGACACCGGCGGGCAGCACGCGGTGTTTGACGTTGCGAATCGGGCCGAAGTCACCGGAACCGATCTTGTCGTCCACATCGGACGGTTCCGCGATGACGTAGTCGTCCTGCGGGCCGCCGTACACCTTGTCCTTGCCGTAGCCACCCGTCAGCACGTCGTCGTTGCCGCCACCGCGGATGTCGTCGACCTGGTCCTTCAACGAGTGACCGGTGACGAAGTCCACGCCCTGGCTGCCGTACACGGTGTCCGAACCCGTGCCGGTGTCCACGACGTTGACCGCGTCCTTCGCGTTGTCGCCGTTGAAGCCCATGTCGGCCGGACCCTTGGCGTCGACGTCGGTCGCCTCCTCGGTGCCGGTGTAGATCGTGTCGGGACCCGAGCCACCGGAGATCCGGTCGCTGCCGGTCCCGCCGATGATCGTGTTGGCCTGCGCGACGTACTCCGGTTTGCCGGGGTTGCTCGCCGCGAGCGGGCTGTCGGAGCCGATGCCGATGTTGTCGTCGTCCGCACCGCCGTCGATCCGGTTCTTGCCGAGCCCGGCCGCGATGCGGTCCTTGCCAGAGCCACCGGACACGAAGTCGTCCGCGCCACCGAGGGTGATCGTGTCGTCGTCCGCACCACCGTCGACCACGGCGTTGCCCTTGCCACCGAAGGCAGCCGCGAGGTCGCCCGTGGTGATCTGGTCCTTACCGGGACCGCCGTTCACGACCGACTTGCCGATGCCGGTCTTGATCGAGTCGTCGCCGGAACCACCGGTGACCTCGACGTCCTTGTCGAACGGCTTCGCCTCGGCCTTCGCGTCGTCCTTGGCGCCGCTCTTGTCGCCGTCACCCTGGAAGACGATGATCCGCTTCCCGGTGTCACCCGTGGCGTTGCCGAGGACCTTGGTCAGGTTCGGGTCGCGGAACTCCTCGCGGAAGCCCAGCGCGCTCACGGCGAAGCCGTCGAACCCGCCGCCGTCCTTGACGAGCTGCGTGATCGTCCACTTCTCCTCGTTGTTGTTCGCCGTCCACGCGGAGTGGCCGCGCTTGCCGATGTCGCCGTTGCCCATGTGCAGTACCAGCGTCGAACCGTCCTTGTGCGCGAGCACGGGTGGTGGCGGCGAGCAGTCCGGTTTCACGGAGAAGTCGAGCAACGTGATGTCGGCCAGCGTGAAGTCGAACGACACGCTGAAGATCGAGAACCCGAGTGTGATGTACACCTTCAGGAACAGGCTGAGTCGCCCGTCCATGTTGAACAGACACATCGGGTTGTTCAGCGCCACCTTGGAGAACTCGAAGAACCGGAACTTGCCGTCGTTGTTCGGGTCCGCCCAGGTGAGGTTGATCGTCAGCGCGACCCCGCCCTTGATGCCGACCTCGATCAGCACCACGCTCACCGCGGCGCCCGCGGCCAGTTCACCGCGGAAGGTCACGACGGGCAGCGGCTTGCCGGACTCGTCCTGGGTCACCAGGTAGATCGAGTCCAGGATGGTCACGGCGTTGCCGGACTCGACGGCCTTGCGGATGCCGAACGTGTCGAAGCCCGCCCGGAACCTGGCCTCCACCGACGCGCTGCCGGAGATCGTCACCAGCACCGGCGGCGGCGCGTACACCGGGCCGAACGACTGGCTGTAGGAGAAGCCGAGGCGCAACGGGCCCGAGTCGAACCGGATCAGGTCCACGTCCTGGCCCATGATCAGGCCGAACAGCTGGGACGGGTTCTTCAGGATCGGGAACGTGAAGCCGGCCTTGTTGCCCTCCTCGCCGTCGGACACGATCTTCGCGCCACCGGCCGAGGCGTCGATCTTCCCCGCGAGATCGCCCGGTTTGAGATCGATCTTGTTCGGGTCGATCAGCGACGCGGCGTTGTCCGGCGAGTTCGTCGTGGTCTTGGCCTTGTCGCCGAGGACGGCGAAGCTGCCGATGTCGATCGCGCCGCCGTTCTGGGTGATCTTGCCGATCAGCTGGATCGCGCGCAGGATCTTGTCCACGAACTCCAGGTCCGGCCCGCCCGCGATGGTCGAGAACTCCTTGGCGATCGTGACCAGGTTGACGTCACCGCCGCCCACGGCCCGCGACAGGTCCGACAGCACCGGGATCGGCGCGTACAGCTGGTCGATGATCGGCTGGATCGGCTTGGTGAACAGCGCGATCTTCTCGACGATCGGTTTGAGCACCTCGCCCAGGAACTTGCCCGCGTTGAGCTGGACGTTGTTGAACGCGATCTCCGGTGTGCCGTCACCGGGCTTGCCGCCGAACGCGTTCCACTCCCACTTCAGGTGGAACCAGCCGTTGATGCCGGGCAGCGGGCCCGCCGAAACGTCGAAGTCCCAGTCGATGCCGACCTTGGCCTTCAACGAGACGCTGGTGACCTGGCCGATGTCGGCGAGGTCCGCCAGCGTGATCCGGTCGTCGTTCGCCGCGCCGCAGTTCTCGAAGCACGCCGCCTGCCCCTTCTTGTGCAGGTCGACGACGAACGTGCCGGCGAACAGATCGGTCGCGCCGCCCGCGTGCTGCTTCAGGTCCACGTCGAGGAACGCCAGGCGTGCCTTCATCGCGTCGGGCAGCGTGAAGCTCAGCTTGACGCCGAGCTCGGGGTTGGCGCCGTCGTGCGTGGCCACGTAGAAGCCGCTGCTCTTGTCGACGCCCACCTTGACGTGCAGGTGATAACCCAGCGCCGCCTTCATCTTCGGCGCGCCCTCGGCGGCCTTCAGCGACAGGCCCGGGATGCCGATGTCGAGCGGGCTCTCCAGCGCCAGCGTTTCTTTGGTGCAGTCGTCACCGAAGACGTCGCCGTCGCACACGTCGAACGTGAACGTGGCTCCGGTGATGTCGACGAGCGACGCCGCCGCCGGGCAGTCCGTCAGCTTCGGGTTGCTCGTGGCGGGCACGTAGGCCGCGCCGTTCGGTGTCGCCTTGTCGTCGAACTGCACGTCGTTGGCGGTCAGGTCACCCTTGATCACGACCCAGTTGTTCGCGTTCGGGTCGGTCTTGCGGATCACCTTGTACCCGGTGGCGTACTGCGACTTCGTCCACGTGATGCGGTTGAAGTTGGTGCCGGTCAACGGATCCGCGCCGGTCGTGATCTCGGCGACGGCGGGTGGCGCGTCCTTGTTCTGCGCGGTCGCGACCACGCCGTAGACGTACTTCTTCGTCCCGGCCGTGCCCTGGGTGACGACCTTGGCATTGGTAGCGGGCAGAAGCGTCGCGTCACAGGTGAACCCGACCGTGACGGCACTGCCGACCGCGTTCTTGAGGTGGTCGTTGACCCACGTCTGGAGCTCGCCGGTGTTGTTCACCCGGCCGCCGCCCGGCAGATGGGTCATCGCCTCCTGGATCTTGGCTCTGAGCTGGCCGAACTTGTCGGCTCCCTGCTGGATGTCGTCGCCGACCAGCGGCAGCTTGCCGTCGAACGCGGCAGTCCGCAACGCGCGTTCGATCATCGCCAGGTACTTCTCGATGCCGTCGCCGAACTGCGAGAAGTCCAGCAGCGCGTCGAGGATCTTCTGCCCGATGTCGGTGGGCATCTCGAAGCGCTTGACGTTGTTCGGCAGATCGGGGCTGAACGAGAACGCCTCGTCGAGGTTGCTGACCTGACGCGGCAGCCGGACGACGAACGAGTCGCCGGGGCTCGACAGCTTGGTCCAGTTGGTGTTGTCGGAGCTGACGAACACGGGCATGACCGCGCACAGCGCGAGGTCGGTGCCCTGCGCCGGGTCGCCTTGACACGTCACGGGCTGGTTGTCGCCGTTCAACGTCAGGGACACGCCCTTGATGAAGTCGGTCAGCGACACCGGGTTCTGGCCGGAGAAACCGAGGTGCGCGTTGTAGTGGGCGTTCGCGACGGCCTTCTCCGGGCCCTTCGGGTTGCCCAGCGCGATCGACAGCGGGCCGACCGACGACTTCACCACACCGGTGATGCCGCCGTGCGCGGTGATGTCCACAGTGGAGTCCGGCAGGACCTTGAGGCCGGCGGCGTCGTTCGGCCCGTCGCCTGCCTGCAGCGGCAGCACGAACCCGATCTTGGTGGAGCCGGTCAGCGCGAGGTCCGCGGTGGCCTCACCCTCGGCGCCGACCAACGAGCGCGCGGTGCCCTTGTCGTCGGTGAACGAGAACCGGACCGGTTGCGAGGTCGCGACCTTCCGCTTCACGTCGATCTTCAGCACGATGGACGGCTTCGAGTCGACGACCTGGTAGGCGAACGAGATGCCGCTGCCTGTGGGAAGTGCGGCGTTGAGCTGAGTGACCAGGTCCTGCAGGTAGTCCGGCGGCGAGGCGGTGAGCTTGTCGACCGCGTCCTCCAACGGGCTGCGGAACGCGTACGCCGTGCCGTCCGCGGGTGCGTTGTCCCACGTCTCGGCGAGCAGCACCCGGTTGTTGGCCGGGTCGGCGGCCGCGACGACCATCACCTGCGTGCCGACCAGCACGGCCCGGCCGCGCAGATCGGGTCCGAACGCCTTGTCGCCGGTTCTGGTGTCGTCACGCAGGAATCCGACGTTCACGCCGTTGACCGTGGTGTTGCCGTACTTGCCGGTGCCCGCGTCCGCGCTGCCGAGCAGATCGGTCAGCGACTTGCCGACGACCGGCAGCGGCGTGGTCAGCGCGGTCTTCACCTTGCCGTCGCCGTCGACGGTCTGCAGGGAGCTGTTGAGCACCTGCAGCGCCTTGATGATCTGGCCGAACATCGCGCGCGGGTTGTTCGGGTCGAAGTCGAACGCCTTCGCCTTGTCGAGCGCGTCGAGGCCGGTGAACTGCACGTTCGCCGGGTCGGAGATGTCCGGCATGGTGACGCCGACCTGCACCGGGCCGCCGAAGAAGTCGGTGATGCCGGGGACGTCGAGCTTCACCGTGGCGGTGGCCTTCGCGCCGACCGACACGCTCAGCAGGTTCTCGGGTTCCGCGGCGGGGGTGTCCGGGTTGTCGACGATCTTCGCGAAGACCTGCGACAGCGGCAGGTCGCCGTCCGCGTCACCGACCTTCTTCAGGCTGATGGACAGCATGTCCGCCGAGCCGTCCTTTGTGGACATGTGCAGGTCGCCGGACATGTGCACCTTGAGGTAGCCGACGCTGCCGTTGACGTCGACGTTGGTGTCGACGGCGGCCGAAGCCTTGAGCAGCTGACTGCCGGTGCGCAGCAGGAACCTGTCAGGCGTGCGCGGCAGGCTGGACACCAGCGTGGTGGTGCCATCAGGGTTCTTGTCCGCGAACGGGCAGCCGGTCGCGGCGGCGTCGGGGTCGAGCGGCTTGCACGCGTCACCCTTGATCGGGTCACGCAGGTCGAGCACCAGCGTCGCCTTGGCCTCATAGGACGGCTTGACGGTCGCGGTGGCGTTCAACGCGTTGGCACCCTTGAGACCCTTGCTGGAGAAGATGTCGCCGAACGTCACCTGGCCGGTCATCGGGTCAGGCGCGTTCACCTTGTACGGCGAGTGGTCGACAGGCTTGCCGCCCTGCCAGCCTTCTTCGAGCGTGATCTCGTCGGCGGTGTTGCTCTTCACGACGCCCTGCGAGGTGCCCGCGGACACGATGCGCCCCTTGAACGCGTCCACGGTCCACGGCTTGCTCTTGCCGACGTGCTTGAGGGTCGTGTCGGTGTAGGTGACGTTGTCGCCCTGCCCCGAGGTCAGCTCGGCCACGACGTCCAGCGGTGCGCCGTTCTGCGGCGCGTCCTGCTTCATCGTCAGCGTGAATTCAAGCTTCTTCACGTCGTCGCGGTAGTTCACGCCGGTCACCGCGATCGGGCCGGCGTTGAGCTTGGTGAAGAGCTCCTGGACCGAGCTGAACTTCGGCAGTCCCGCCTTGGCCGGGTCCTCCTCGGGCTTGAACACGTTGTCGTCGACGAACTTCGCGAGCGCGCTGCCCGCCTTGACCGCGTCGGCGACCGTGCCGCGCATGAACGGCAGGTTCACGTTGCCGACCGGGTCCGCCGTCGAACCCCACTGGGCGCGCTGCACGGCCTCGATCGAGTTGACCAGGTGGCTCAGGCCTTCGAGCAGGTCGCGCGGGCTGAGCGTGGTGAATCGGTTGAGCTGGGCCAGATCCGGCCCGGTGACGCTGATCGACGGCGCGCCGCTCGCGATGTCCGGCCACTGCACGCCGATCGTGCCGGTGAGGCCGCCGACGTTCGCGCCGGCGAGCTGCTGCGAGGTGAACTTGAGGCTCGCGTCGACCTTGCCGGCCGGGTTGCCGAGTCCGATGTGGAACAAGCCCGCCGCGGCACCGGACTCCGTGATCTCGGTGAGCTTGCCGTCGCCGTTGGGGTCGTCGGCGGACGCGGTGAGGTTCGCTTCGACGGTGACGTGGCTCGCGCCCTTGTCGAGGTCGACGCCGAGGATGCCGAAACCCGCGGTGGGAGTCGCCTGTGCGTCCAGCTCGCCCTTCGCACCGACGGTGAACTTCGGCGAGTCGCTGTCCTTCACGAGCCAGAACGAGTTCGTGGACTCCTGGTAGGCGAAGTGGAACTTGGCGTCGAGGGTGAACGTCACGTCCACGGCGCCAGACGTGGTGAAGCTGACCGACGGGTCGGCGACGCTGATCGGCTGCTTGTCCGCCACGGTCGTGACGTGCAGCGTGGCGTCGACGCGCTTGATCCCGTTGGTGTCACTGGTCTGGATCGTCAGCGTGCCCGGTCTGCTGTCGCCGAGCTGGTACGTGCCCGCGAGGTCCGGGAAGTTCTCCTTGGCCTTCAACGGGTCGTGCACCGTCTTGGCCACCAGATCGCCGAAGCCGAGCGCCGCGCCCGGACTGACGCCCAGGAACGGGAGCGCCTCCCCCAGCTTGCCGACGTTCGCGAGCTGTTTCGAGAAGTCGCCGAACGCGCTGATCCCCGCGAGGATCTTCTGCACGTCCGGGGCCTGCGCCGTGGCAGGTGGGCTCACGACCACCAGCCCGAGCAACGCCAGCGCGCCGCTGGTGAACGCCGCTACTGCCCGCCTGCTGCTCCGCGAATACCGCATGGCCGACCCGCCCTCTTGACGGCGTGGCCCCCGACGCCTCGCTGCCAGGTCAGTTGTCCGTTGTGGAGTGACGCAGGGCACACCTGTGCCGCCACCGAGTAGTCGGCAGTCCACAAGGAGGCGTTACCCGTGGTTCGGCCGGTCGCGGCGAATCACCCGTTCGGCCGACCGTGGAGCTACTTTGCGTGGGTCAGCTCCCTCAGGGGCGTGCCCTGGATGAACGCGTGGATGTCCTCAACGGCCTCTTGAAAATAGGTCCGGTAGTTGGTCTCGGTGACATAGCCGAGGTGCGGGGTGGCGAGGACGTTCGGCAGCGTGCGGAGCTCGTCGTTCAGCGGGAGGGGTTCGGTTTCGAACACGTCGAGGCCCGCGCCCGCGATCCTGTTGTCGCGCAGTACTTCCACCAGCGCCTTCTGGTCGACGATCGCGGCGCGGGAGGTGTTGATCAGGAACGCCGACGGCTTCATCGCGGCGAGGGCGGCCGCGTCCACGAGGCCTCGGGTGCGGTCGCTCAGCACGAGGTGGATGGACGCGAAGTCGGACTGTTCGAGCAGGTCGCGCAGGGACGAGGCCTTGCGCACGCCCTCGGCTTCAGTGCGGTCCTCGGTCAGGTTCTGGCTCCACGCGACGACGTCCATGCCGAACGCCTTGCCGACACGTCCGACCGCCTTGCCGAGATGCCCGAAGCCGACCAGGCCGAGGGCGGCACCGGCGAGGTCGACTCCGACCGTGCTCTGCCACGGGCCTTTGTTGTGAAAGTTCGCATTCTCGACGGCGAGGTGCCGGGCCAGGCCGAGGATGAGCGCCCAGGTCAGTTCGGTCGGCGGGGTCTTCGCGCTGCCGGTGCCGCAGACCGTGACGCCGTGTTCCCGCGCGGCCTGGAGGTCGATCGAGGCGTTGCGCATGCCGCTGGTGATCAGCAGCCGCAGCTTGGGGAGACGGGCGAGGAGCTCTGCCGTGAACGGGGTGCGTTCGCGCATGATCACGACGCATTCGGCCTCTTGCAGCGCCTCCGCGGGATCGTCCAGGTGTTCCCGCAGCACGGTCACGTCGAGGCCCGACCAGTCGGCGTTCGAGAGAGCCACACCCTGGTAGTCGTCCAGCACCACGCACCTCATGGGCCGATCATGTCAGAGCGGACGCGTGGACGTTCCCGAAGCGATTCACGGCAAGGCACCTCTCACGATGATCTCCACCAGTGGCCGGGGATCGAGCTCCTCACCACGCGCGAACTGCTGCAGGAACAAACCCTGCACGCACGCGCCGAGCGTGTCCGAGGCGGCCAACGGATCACGCGCGCCGAGGCCGGCCAGTGCCGGCACGAGCATCGAGGCCATGGTGGCCCGGCCGCGCAGCAACGCCTGCCGCACCTGAGGATTCGTCGCCGCCTCCACCCACAACACCATGCGCGCCTTGACCATGACGGCGTTCGGGCCGGTCATGAACCCGTAGAGCCGGCACAGCTGGTCGATCAGCTCCTCGGCCGACGCGGGCTTGAAGGTCGCCTCGATCCGCGGGGTCTCCTGGCGCACCATCCAGTCCACGACACCGTCGAGCAGGGCGGCGCGGCTGCGGAAGTAGTTCGACGTGGAGCCCTTCGGCAGGTCGGCGCGGTCGTCGACGCGGGCGTGGGTGAGGCCGCGCAGGCCTTCGGTGCCCAGCAGCTCGACGGCGGCGGCGAGAGCGCGGTCGCGGTTGGTCACGGTTCTACTATAAACGTAGTGACGGGACACTACGAACGTAGTACCGTCGATTCATGACAGCGACGATCGCCCTGGCGGGCTGGGTGCTCAACATCGTGGTGGGCCTGACGATCCTGGCCGGCGTGCTCCGGGCGCGAAGACACGTGCCGCCGCTCGCGTACTACCACCTGACGACCGCGTTCGTCGGGCTCGGCGTCTGGATCGCCTTCATGGCAGCGGGATCGGCGCTGCTGGCGTGGGTCGGATTCGGCATCCTCACCCTGCACAACGTCTTCGGCGACACGCTCATGGTGAAGGGCTGGCGCAAGCGCAACCCCGACGCACCGGGAATCGCCTACTTCCAGGCAGCGAAGGCGGCGGCGGGGTAGTCGGTGGTTTGGGGACACCCGGAGACGGACCCCGAGGGCAGGTT
>NZ_JBEXPJ010000125.1:0-25991 GCF_040611995.1 Lentzea sp. NPDC006480 | reverse complement strand
CCTTTCGCGAAAGGAGCCGCCACTGATCCACAAAGGACCTACGACACGACCAGCGCGTAGTCCGCGTCGGTCGCCGCCGTCTCGACGTGACCGTCCACGTTGACCGCGGTCGCGACCACCTCGACCGTCCAGGTCCCCGCCGCCGGGGTCTGGACGAACACGTTCTCCACGGTGTCGACGGTGTTCGCGACCCCGCCGGACGTGGACCAGTTACCGGCGAGCAGACCGTTGTTGCCCCAGTAGACAGTCCCGTTCGGCGCGGTCACCTTCAACGACAGGTCGTTCACGGTCGCCTTGGCCGCGGTCGGCGACCCGGCCGGGTCCGTGTAAGCCAGCGTGGCGCGCAACGGCGTCTGGCCGCCGGACGTCACCGTGTACTTGCGAGTCTGGCCGGTGACAACGAGATCGGTCTCGTTCACCAGTACCGGCAGCTTCCAGCCGCCGGCCTTCGCGCGGTCGTACAGGTTGCGCACCGACACCGTGCCCCAGCCCTGGTGCACGCGCGTCAGGTCGTGCGCGGTGCCGGAGAACGCGAACTGGTCGGCGGCGTTGACCAGCAACGCCTTCGCGGTCGACGCGTGCGGGCGGGCCGCGAAGACGTCGCGCTTCTTGCCGGGAGCGCCGTCGAACACGCCGTCCGCCCACATCTGGAACATCAGACCGGCGTTGCCACAGGTGATCGGCGTGGCGCCGGACGTGCCGCCGAAGCTCGCGGTGTAGGCGGTGTCGCTGCCGGACGTCGTGGTGTCGATGAAGTCGTAGAAGTTCGACAGCTCCGGTTTGATGCGGCCGTCGGCGGCGGGGCCGATCGACCCGGTGTTGCTCCACTTGTCGTCGGCGCGGGACAACGTGTTGTAGTGGCGTTGCCCGCCGACCGACAGCACGTTCTTAGCCCAGGCCTCCGGGCGCGACGAGCGGGTTCCGGTGTTGCTCTGCGACTGGCAGATCAGGATGTCGTGGTCGAACACGATCCGGTCCATGGCCTGCGAGACCGACGTGTAGGACGTCGTGAGCGAGCCGCCCCAGCTGTTCGACTGGAACACCGCGCGGTACCGCCCCGCCGGATCGACGAGCTGCTTGGTGTGCGCGTACCGGTCAGCGACGGAGTCGTAGTCGGCCATGATGCCCTGCCCCTCGGACAGCACGCCGCGGTGCGGGGCCGAGACGCCGGACGCGAAGATCTGCCCGTACGTCGAGGTTCCGTGCGCGATCTCGTCGGTGGTCGTGTGCTGCACCGGCGGACGGGCACGGAACTCCTGGTGCGTCAGGCGGAATCCGCCGTCCATCACCTCGCCGCGCACGCCCTGGCCGCGGTAGCCACCCGCGGTCTCGACGTAGTTGGCGCCGGACGACTCGCGAGAGATCGCCATGTCGGTCTCCGGCGCGGACACCGGGTCGATCGCGATCACGGCCGGCAGCTTCGCGACCTGCGCGGCCTGACCGGCGTCCAGCGTGGCCATGATGTGCTCGCGGTCATCGGAGATCACGATCACCCGACCGCCGGACGACCGCACCTTCGCGGCGACGATCTGCTGGTCGCGCGAGTCCTGCTCCGCCAGCGTGATCAGGTAGTCGGACGAACCCAGCGCCATGATCTGCGGCTGGGCCTGGAACGGGCGCACCTCGCGGACGTAGCCCAACCGGGAGACACGCGCGGTGCTCGTCATGCGGGCGACGTAGGTGCCGTCCTGGACGAACGCGCCGAGCCGCACGCCGAGACCTCGGAGCTGATGGCGCTGGGCGTCGGACAGGGTGGTGCGGAACTGCAGCAGGTAAGCGCTCTCCGTCGGCGCGGCGACGGCAGGAACGCCACTGATCAGGGCGAATGCGGATATGCCCGCCAATATTGTGCGCAGCACGAATCCAACCTCCACATCAGGCAGGGATGGCGGAGACCGGAGGAAGTCACCGCCCGTGACCAGCACGTTACCGGTAAAGCGCTGGTCAGGACATCAGTCGATCGGCGGTGATCATCTTGACGTACGGTGTAGAACAATCCCTTTGGCCGCCGATATTCACATTCACCCGGATGGTGCATCCGGAGTAACGTCCGACGAGGTATGCCCGACATGCCCGGCAAAGCATTTCCGCGCGGAGGACGGATGTCTGTCTCATCTGAGCAGCTGATGGAAGAACTGCGCACGTTGTGCCGTGGGCGCGGTGTGCAGACTCCCGGAATCGACTTGCACGTCGGGCCGGCGCTGCGCCAGGTGTGCGGCATCGTGGAGACGGACGGCGCGGAAGCCGTCAGAACGAAACTCCGCGACTGGGTGACGAACGCGGCCCGCGCTTTCCCGGTCGAGGTCCGCAACGCCGTTCTGGCGCCGCTCGGACTGCACGACGAAGCGCAGTTCCGGTTCCTCAACGAACGCATCGAGTGGCTCGCGAAGCAACAGGACCGCGGCGCGCGCACGGTGCGCAGGAGGATGGAGGCCGGGCTGCAGCGCCTGGTGGAGGTGGCACTGCAGCCGGCTCCGTCGACGGCGCACGTGGCGCCGTCGGAACTGTGGCACGTCAAGGAGTTCGACGCGCTGCTGAAGCTGGACGGCCCGACGCCCGCGTGCACGGAACGCCGGACCGTCGTGGCCGACACCGACGGTGTCAGCGAGATCGCGTGGTCGATCACGATCCCCTCCCCCACCCCCGACGGCCCGCCCGGGGACGTGGACATCGAGGTGTTGCACGGAGTGGAGCTCGTGGGCCACGAACGACCGTCCCCGCGGCGCTTCCTCATGAAGCTGCGGTTGCCCCGACCCCTTAATGCGGGACAAACACACCAGTTCGCGCTGGAGGTGAAAGTGCCACGAGGACAGTCGATGCGCCCGACCTACGTGTTCTGGCCGGAGCGGATGTGCGAGTCGTTCCGACTGAGGGTCCGCTTCGACCGGGACGCTCTGCCCGAGTCGGTGTGGCGCGTCGAGGAAGCCCTGGCGCGCGACACCGATGACCTGACGCCTTGGCCGCAGACGCTGCCGCTGGACGAGATCGGGGAGATCGACGTGTCGTTCCCCCATCCTCGCCAGGGCCGCGGCTACGGCGTCCAGTGGACGCCACGCGGGTAGCCGAGCAGGTTCAGACCAGTTCGATGCAGAAATGCGGTTCCACGGCTGACACCTCCCTTGTGAGCTCAGGGAGAACCGCAGTCCGAAATCGGGTCAGATCACCGATACCATGAAAACGCTGCCGACCATGAATCCCACGAAAAGGCAGATCACGGCAACTTTCACGACGGTGGCGAGTGAGCAGATCATTCTCATCGAGAAATTCACCTTCTCATCTGACTGGCTTTCGGGCTGATGTTCTCGCCGATGCACCAAGAGTGGCTTTTCGCCAGTCGAATGAGAACGGGTTTCCTGTTGCACGCTATGACAGGAAACCCTCCGAGCTTTTTATTTCTGGGCCGTGCGGCGCAGCGCCATCACGAGCAACGCGTGGGAGCTGCCGGCGTGCGGGAGCATGCCCTGGTTGACGAGGTCGAGGGCGTGGCAGAACGGCATGGTGCGCACGCGCAGGTCGGCCTCACCGGGCCCCAGATCGGGTTCGCCCTGGGTGAGTCCGGTGGCCAGGAAGATGTGGTCGACGTGGTTGCTCAGGCTGTCCGCACCGTGGATCTGCCCTAGTCGTTCCCAGCTCGCGGCTCTGAGGCCGGTCTCCTCGGCGAGCTCACGGCGTGCGGCGGCCAGCGGGTCGGCGTCCGTGTCGTCCACCGCGCCGCCGGGCAGCCGCCACTCGGTGCCGCCGTGCGTGTAGATCCACTGCCGGGTCAGCACCACGTGGTCGTCGTCCTGGATCGCGAGCACCGTGACCGAACCCGGTGCCACCACGTGGGTGTAGGTGCCGTGCCCGCCGTCGGGCCTGACGACGTCGTCCGCGCGCACCTCGAACCACTGGGACCGGTGCACCACGTTGGTCGC
Organism: Lentzea sp. NPDC006480; assembly: GCF_040611995.1. Lineage (NCBI taxonomy): Bacteria > Bacillati > Actinomycetota > Actinomycetes > Pseudonocardiales > Pseudonocardiaceae > Lentzea > Lentzea sp. NPDC006480. The sequence goes on along the minus strand of NZ_JBEXPJ010000125.1, from coordinate 22,077 downwards.
CAAGCGCTGCCAGACCATCACCACACCAGCCGCCTCGTTCGAGCACGTCATCGCCATGACTCACATGGAACCATCGACGGTCGTTTCAGTTAGTTCCAGTTGATCGTCAATCAACGGCCAAATCGTGGACATTCCGTATCCAGGTGTTTGAGCCCCCGCACACTGCCGGTGAGGGGGTGAAGCCGTTGTCGCCCACGTTCGGGCAGGAGGTGCGCCGCCTGCGCAACGAGCGCGGCCTCTCGCTCACCCAGCTGGCAAACCGGGTCCAGTACAGCAAAGGACATCTCAGCAAGATCGAGAACGGCCGGGTTCCGCCGAACCCGGACATGGCCAGGATTCTCGACAAGGCGCTGCAAGCAGAGGGCCGGCTGACCGAGCTGGCCGAAGCCCCGTCCCGGCCGATTCCGAGCGACCACACGACGTTGCGCACGTACGACTCGATGTTCGACCACCACCGGGCCCTGGGACACCGGCACAGTCCGGACATCGTCCTGCCCAGCCTGCGGCACGAGATGGACGTCCTGAACACCCTGGCCCGTTCGGCGGACGACCCCGGCCTGGGTCGCGCGCTGTGGCTGCTGGCCGCGCGGTACGCCGAGTACGCGGGCTGGATGGAACAGGAACGCGGTGACGACGCCTCCGCGTCCGAGATGACCAGGCGCGCGGTGGTGTTCGCGGCCAAGGGCGGCGATCCGGAGCTGGAGGCCTGGGCCTGGGTCCGCGCCGCGGAGTTCTCGCTGTACCGGGGAGACGCGCGCGGAACCGTGCTGTCCGCGTTGCGCGCGGGCAAGTCCCGCTCCCCCGCCGTGCAAGCCGGTGCCGCCCTGCGCGAAGCCCAGGGCTACGCGCTCGCCGGCGCCGCGGACCGGTGTGAGGACGCCCTGGAACGAGCCCAGCAGCTGCAGCAGGCCGTGGGCGAATCCCCTTACGGCACAAGGAGTCTGGTCGACCAGGTAGCCGTTTCGCGCGCCTGGTCGTTCTACGACCTCGGCCGGCACGCGGAAGCCGCCGCCATCCTCGACACGCAGCTGCCGCTGATCGCGCCGACGGCCTTGCGCGCCCGCACGAGGTTCGGGTTGCGCCGCGCGCTGGCCTACGCCGCCGCGGGCGAGGTGGACCACGCCTGCGAGCTGGTCAGCGGCCTGCTGAACGACATCCGCCAGGTGCAGTCGGCGACCGTGCACACCGACCTGACGGCGTTCAGCAAGCTGCTGTCCCGCCTGCGCCCCGCGGCCGGGCGCGAGGTCGCGGGCGAGATCAGCGAAATCCTCTTCCCGGGCTAGACGGCTTGGCGGCGACCCTGGTGCCGTTCAAGTCGTCCGCAAGTACCGCCAACTCAAGATCAGCCGGCACTTTTCCACTACCAACTCGCCGGACTAGACGGCTTGGCGGCGGCTTTCCCGTTCCAGCGCCTCGGCCATCTCGGCCCAGACCTCCGCGCACCCGCGAGCCATGTCCGCGACCAGCTCCCGGCAGTGCGACGGAACCCCGTCCACCACCGCGGCCCACTCGCCGGACGACACCGCGTGCGCCTCCAGCCAACGCAGCACCAGACGCCCGTGCTCGTTGAAGCGCAACGACGGATCGCGGCGCAGGATCGGCAGCGTGGTGCCCGGCGCCCGGACCTCACTGCGCGCCGCCGGCACCTCGACCTCGGCCATCTCGGCGGCCCGCATCCGTTCCGGCACGGGGTCGAGCCCGGCGAGCAAGCGCCGCCGCACGTCCCGCACCGTTCCCGGCGACACTCCCGCCGCGCGCGCGATGTCGCGCAACGAGGCGGAGGGCCGGGCCTCGATCATCTCCACGGCGAGCCTGCGCCCTGCCGCCGAGTTGACCGGGCGGACCTTGCCGTCGCGCCCGACGCGGTTGGCCGCGCGGCCGCCCACCGCGCGCCGCAGCACTCCGACCGACTTGGCCGCGAGCCCCGTCGAGGCCGCGATCGCCCGGTCGGACCACTGCGGATGCGACCGCAGCAGCCGGCGGGCGGCAGCCTCCCTGTCCGCGGTGGTCAGCGTCGCCACGTTGAGCGACACCGACAGGACGAACACGTCCTCCACCGGCCCGTCCACGTACTCGACCTCGACCGACCGGCATCCGCGCAGCACAGCCGCCCGCAGGCGGTGCGCACCGTCGACGACCCTGCGCGAACCGCGGTGCACCACGATCGGTGCGAGCACGGTCCCCGAGGACGCCAGCTTCCGAACGAACTCCTCGCTGCAGCCACCGAGACGCGGAGATTCCGCGAGCTGCAGCACGTTGATGTCAACGAGCATGCGAATTAAGCCCCCAGGCTTGGTGTTCCCGGCACCCCCAGATGTCCGGAAACTCTTCGCCGCAGAGTACTTAGGTGGTCAACGGGAGCGCCACTCGATCGCGGGACACACGTTCATCACCATGTGCAGCCCGGCGGCCTTGGTCCGCTCGAACGCCGCCTCGTCGACCACGCCGAGCTGGAACCACACGGCCTTGGCACCGATCGCCACGGCCTCGTCCGCGAACTGGCCGGCGTCCTCGGAGCGGCGGAACACGTCCACGACGTCGACCTCGAACGGGATGTCCGCGAGCGTCGCGTATCCCTGTTCGCCGTGCACGGTCTCGGCCGCCGGGTGCACCGGAACGATCTTCTTGCCGCGTTCCTGCAGGAACCTCGCCACGCCGTGGGCCGCGCGGGACGGGTTGTCGGAGAGCCCCACGATGGCCCAGACCTGGCAGTTCTCGAGGATCAAGTCGACGTCTTCGCGCATACCGTCCAGCGTAATAGTGTGACGCCGGTCACTTTCTCGGAAAGCTGGTCGAAACGAGCCGACGCCGATCGACGCGCGAGTAGAAACGGCACACCGGACCTGAGGAGATCGAGATGCGGTTCATGGTCATCGTCAAGGCGAACGAGGACACCGAGTCTTCCGTCATGCCCACCGCCGCCGAGCTGGCCGAGATGGGCGACTACAACGAGCAGCTGGTGAAGGCGGGCGTCATGCTCGCGGGCGACGGCCTGTACCCGAGCGACAAGGGCGCGCGGGTCGCGTTCGACGGCAGCGGCGCGACGAAGGTCATCGACGGTCCGTTCACCGAGGCCAAGGAGCTGATCGCGGGGTTCTGGATCTGGGAGCTGCCGTCGCTGCAGGACGCCGTGGAGTGGCTGAAGAAGGCGCCGTTCCGCGCCGGCGAGGTCGAGATCCGGCAGATCCACGGCCCGGAGGCGTTCGAGGGGATCATCACGCCGGAGACCCAGGCGCAGGAGGACCGGCTGCGCGAGCAGATCTCCGCCCAGACGGGTCAGTGAGTCCGGGGCAGCGGAACCTGGGGCGTCGAGTGGGCCGTCAGCGCCACGCTCAACGTCAGCAACGCGCGCGGTGAGGTCGGACGGCAGCCCGTGAGCCGTTCGACCAACCGCAACCGGTGGTCCAGCGTGCTGCGGTGGATGTCCAGCGTGCGCGCCGCCGCCGCGCGGTTGCCGTCCTCGGCGATGAACGCTTTCAGCGCGTCCAGCAACGGCTGCTGCGCCATCACGGGTTCGATCATGCGGGCCAGCCGTTCCGCGACGTGCGGCTGGCGCAGCACGGCGAAGTCCGCCATCACGTCGCGCAGCTCGTAGACGCCCGGCGCGCGGCTCTGCGCGATCCGCAGGACGTCCTCCGCGGTGGCCCGCGCCGAGGCCAGGTCCTTTCGAGGAGCCCACGCGACGGCCATCCAGACGTCCTGGCTGACGCGGTCGCGCAGTTCGCGTGCCAGTTCGACGTGGTGGTCCTGGGCGCACGGGATGAGCAGGTAGCCACCACTGACGCCGTCGAGCACGAGAACCTCGGCGTCGCGCACCGCGTCGAGCACCTCGGCCGCACCGTCCTCAGTGGACGCGCAGAACGCCACGACCGCGTAAGCGAGCGCCAAACCGTCGAAAGATCCGTTGTCCCGTCCGGAAAGCAGTGTTCTGGCGAGCTGGCGGCGGGTCGCCACGTCCTGCACGGGGGGCAGGTCGTACGGGCTGAGGATGTCGCGCAGAACGTCGTTGAGCAGCCGGCTGTCCAGAGTCGGGGTCACGCGTCGCCTCCCTGAGGGCCCTGCGGTGTCTCGCCCTCAGAACGGTAGGCAACTGTCGACAGTTGGCACAGACGGCTTGAGGCAGCCTTAACATTCACGTGAGGTGTCCGGAGCCGTTTCAGCCCAAGGAGTTCGTGCGGCTGAGGCCGATCGCGGTACCCAGAAGCGCGAGGTCACGCGGGTTCACCGGACTCAGACCGGTCAGCTGTTCGATCTGCCAGAGACGGTAGTCGATCGTGCTGCGGTGGATGAACAGCTTCTTGACAGCTACCGCCCGGTTGCCGTCCGCCTCGAGCAGAGCGAGCACGGTTTCCACCAGAACGGGGTTCGCGAGCAACGGCGCGACGACCTTCCCGAGCTCGTCGCGCACCTCCGGCGTCTCCAGCACGGCGTTCTCGAACAACATGTCGTCGATCCGGTACACACCCGGTGGCCGGCCGAGTGACGAGACCAGCGCGTCGATCTCGTCCACCTCCTTGCGCGCCAACGCGACGCGCGCGGCGGGCCGTTCCGCGACGCAGAACCACACCTCGCCGCCCAGCTCCTCGCACACGTCCCGGCACAACGGCAGCGCGACCGCCTCGGCGAGTGGCAGCAGGAGATGTCCGGATGCCGCCAGAAGCACCGTCCCCCGTTTGCGGAAAGCGCTTACCACGCGGTCCGTCGCGGATCCGCGAGCCAGCACGACCGTGTAGAACGGCGCGGCTCCGTCGGGTGCGTTGCCGGCGAGCAGCGCGTCTCCCAGCCCGTCGTCGTCCGCGCAGAACGCGGACATCAGCTCAGCGGCCAGCGCGGTACCGGCCGCGGCCAGCGCACGGGCGTCGCCGCCGTCGTCCAGCATCGCCTCGGTCAGCAGCCTGTCGGTGGATCTCAGTGCCACGACCACCTGCGCGACCGGGACCTTCGCCGACGCGAGCCGCGTGCCGACCCGGTGCGCGACCGTCACGGCCGCGTCCTCCCAGCCGTCGGCGTCGGCGGCCGCCGCGCGGTAGACGGTGAGGAACTCCTCGTGCAGCAGGCGACCGACGTCGAAAAGCACGGGCTGCCCCTTCCCATCTTTCGCGCCGTTGAAGGATTTCAGCACCGGCCGTGGGGAAAACCCCAGCATTCTCCAGCGCCACGCCAGTGTTGCCAACCATAACGTCGAGTCACATCCGGTCGCGCCCTGTCACCCGCACGAAAACGGAGACCGACGTGGCACCTCAGCTGCTCGCCCCACCGCGGCCGGCGATTCTCACGCCGTCCAACGCCGCCTGGCGCCAGTTCGCCCACGCCCTCGAGCCCGTCGAGTTCACGCGCGGCGAAGTGATGCTGCGCCTGGGCGTCCGCACCGACGAGCTGCTCGTGATGCGCGCGGGCAAAGCGAAGACGTGCTGCACCTCCACCGACGGCCGCGAGCTGGTGCTGGACTTCCACTGCGGGGGCGACGTCCTGGTGGAGCCGACGCTGTTCGACGCCGCCCCCGCGGTCTCGACGACGATCGCGATCACCGACGTGCAAGCGGGCCGGATCGCACGCGCCGACCTGACGAAGTGGCTCGTGCTGTGCCCCGAGATCACCGAACGCCTGCTGGGCACCATCGCCCGCCGCCAGCGCGAGTCGCACCAGATGCGCATGGACGTGGTGCAGCTGGACGCCCCCGCCCGCCTCGCCAAAGCCCTGCTGCGTCTCGCGGGCCGGTTCGGCCAGGCCCAGCGCGGCGCCCTGCTGATGATCGAGGACCTCACCCAGGAGGAGCTCGGCCAGTACATCGGCTCGCGGCGCGACACCGTCAACAAGACGCTCTCGGACTTCGCCCAGCGCGGCTGGATCTCGATCGAGCGCAAGAGCATCTTCCTCACCGACCCGGCCCAACTGAGCCGCCGAGTCCGCGTGGGCATGCCGGCAGTACCCGCACAACGGTAGAAACAGGAGTGCTCCGCCCATGACAACTCGAACTCGGACCAGCACGGGCAAGGTCGTGCTGGGAGTCGCCGCTGCCATCGTCCTCGCGGCGCTGGGCAACGCCGTGGTGTCCTATGTGGCCCAAACCCTGGGCGCCGACCCGAACGCCGTGGAAGGCCTGAAACCGCAAGGATACGTCGTGCTGACCGCCGTCGGCGTGATCATCGCCGCGTTCGCCTGGGCCTCGATCCGCAAGCGCGCCAAGGACCCCGCCCGCACGCTCGCCAAGCTCGTCCCGGCCGTCGTGGCCATCTCGTTCCTGGCCGACGTCCCGGTGTACTTCCTGCCCGGCGCATCGATCATCGGCGTGCTCGCCCTCATGCTCATGCACATCGTCGTCGCGCTCGTCGCAGTCCCGATCTTCCACCGCGTACTCCCGGTCTGAAACTGATGAAGGGAACCTTCATCCACCTGACGTGGATGAAGGTTCCCTTCATCGTTCACTCCGAGAGAGTCAGGGAGGGCCACGTCAGGGTGGTGGCGCCCCAGGTGAGTCCGCCGCCGAACGCGGTGAGCAGCACCCTGTCGCCCGCCTGCAGCTCGCCGGATCGCACGCCGTGTGCGAGAGCCAGTGGAATCGAGGCGGCCGAGGTGTTGCCGACGTCGGTGATGTTGGAGACGAACTTGTCGCGCGGCACGTCCAGCTCGGCCGACACCGCGTCCAGGATCCGGGTGTTGGCCTGATGCGCGATCACCTTCTCCACATCGGACTCGACCCATCCCCGCCGCTTGATGGCGTTGCGCGAAGCCGCGGACATCCGGGCAACGGCGTTGGCGAAGACCTCACGCCCCTCCATCTGGAAGAACTTGTCGCCGTGCGGCACGATGTCGCGCGACGACCGCTGCCGTGACCCACCCGCGGGCACGGTGATCAGGTCGGACAGCTCGCCGTCGGACCCGAGGTCGAACGGCCCGAGAGCACCCGGCTCGTCCGGAGATCCTGCCCGCAGCACGACCGCCCCGGCGCCGTCGCCGAAGATGACGGACGTGGTGCGGTCCTGCGGGTTGAGGATCGTCGAGTAGGCGTCGCCGCCGATCATGACGAGGCTGTCGACGATTCCGGCCGTGATCAGACCGGCACCCACTCCCAGCCCGTACACGAACCCCGTGCACACGGCCGCGATGTCGAACGCCGGCACGTCGACGAGCCCGAGCCGCGACGCGATCTCCGGTGCCGTCGCGGGACAGGGCCGGTCGGGTGTCGTGGTCGCGAGGATCACCCCGCCCGCGCCCGGCACCCCGGCCGACCGCAGGGCCCGGCGCGCCGCCTCGACCGCCAGATCGGACGTCGCCATGCCGGGTTCGACCACATGCCTGGTGGCCACCCCGATCCGCGTCCGGATCCACTCGTCGGTCGTGTCCAGCTTGGCTGTCAGCTCGTCGTTGGTGACCACTCGCGGCGGGAGCCATGACCCGAGTCCCGCGACCACCGCTGCGCGCATTCTCCGACCTTCCTCACGGTTAGTCCGCCAGCACTTCCGGCAGGAAGCGGCTGGGAAACCCTTGGAACACCACGGGACGCTGGAACCGTTCGACGGCACGGACGCCGACCGAGGTGTGGAACGGGGACGTGGTCGCGGGCCAGGGTCCGCCGTGGTGCATGGCGGGCGTGGTCGCGATGTCGTTGGGCCACTGGTTCCACAGGATCCGCCCGGCACGCCCGGTCAGCTCGCTGATCAGTTCGGGCAGGACGTCATCGTCCTCACCGTGCACGGTCGCGGTCAGCTGTCCCGGCAACGCGGCGGCGAGCTCCAGCAGTTCGTGGCTGTCGCGGTAGGTGGCCACGACGGAGACGGGCCCGAAGCACTCGGACAACGCCTCGTCGTGGCCCGCCAGCACGTCGGCGGCGGTGGTGCGCAACAACGTCGGTGCGTGCCCACCTGCTCCCGAACCGCCCTCGACCAGCACGTCGAGGAACGCGGTGAGCGCCTCCACGCCGGTCTCGTAGCGCTTGGCCACGAGCTTGTTGAACAGCGGTTCCGCCCGCAGCGCGCGCACTTGGTCAGCGACGTCGCCGGCGAAACCCTCTGGTACCACGAGAAGTCCGGGTTTGGTGCAGAGCTGCCCGCTCTGCCTGCCCAGAGCCTGGGCGAACCCGCGCGCGATCTCACTTCCCCGCAGTTCCGCGGCCCGCTTCGTCACGAACACGGGGTTCACGCTGCCGAAGCCGCCGTAGAACGGGATCGGCTCGGGACGGGTGGCGGCGAGGTGGTGCAGTTCGCGGCCGACCCGCGAGCTGCCGATGAACGCGACGGCCTTGATCCGCGGGTCGAGCACCAGCTGACGGGCGCGGCGCTGCCCGTGCACGAGCGCGAACACGCCCTTGGGCAGCACTTCCTCGACGATCTCGGCCGTGCGGTCGGCGAGATCGGGATAGCTGTGGCTCGCTTTCACCACGACCGGACAGCCGGCGGCCAGCGCGGAGGCCGTGTCGCTGCCGGCCACGGAGAACGCGAACGGGTACGACGTGGAGCCGAAGACGGCGACCGGGCCGAGCGGGATCAGCATGCGACGCAGATCCGGCCGTGGTCCAGCGGGCCAGCTCGGATCCTCGCGGTCGATCACGACCCCGTTGACGGCGCCGGAGCGCAGGTACTCGGCGAACGAGCGCAGCTGGAAGGTGGTGCGCCCCACCTCCGCGCGCAGCAGGTCACCGGGCAGCCGGCACTCCCACTCGGCCAGCGCCACCAGCTCACCGGTCTCCCGGTCGAGCGCCTCGGCCACCGCGTCGAGTGCGTCGGCGCGGTCGTCCGGGCTGGTAGCGCCCCACTCGCGGGCAGCGTGCGCCGCCCGGTCCAAAACCGCGTCGGTCGAGGACTCCATCGGCCCGGGCCTTACTTGACGTAGTCCGGCGAAACCCGGGGCGGCCAGCTGGCGACGCTCAGCACACCGAGGCTGTAGGCGCGCGAGACGAGCGCGGCGCGGTTGGGAGCCTTGAGCTTCTTCAGCATCGTGCCGACGTGGTACTCGACGCCCTGCCGCGACAGGAACAGCCGCGACGCGAGCCGCACGGTCGACTCGCCGGTCGCGATGCCCTCCAGGATCCGGGCGTCGAGCTCGGTGAGGATGCGGTTGCGGTCGACGACGACGGCGTTCGGCAGCTCGCCCTTCTCCGGGTTCACCACGACGACGAACTGCACCAGGTCGCCGTGCGCGTCGTGGACGGCGATGCCGGTGATGTCGCCGGTGAAGACGGCGTGGCGCGGGCCGATGCCGGCGAGGTGCTCGACGAAGCGCTGGCGGCGGCCCTCGACGAGACGCTCGAACTGCTTGCGCATCGGGCCGTGCACGCCGGGGTGCAGCAGCTCGTAGAAGCTGCGGCCGAGCAGCGACTCGCGGGAGTGCCCGAACTGGGTCACGAAGTCGTCGTTGGCCTCGACGACGCGCAGCTGGAGGTCTAGGCGGGCCAGGCAGAGGCCGGACCGCTCGAGCAGGGAGCGGAATACGTCGGCATCGGGAACGACCGCGGTGTGGTCATAGCCAGTGTGGTTGGGCACGAGAGAACCAGCGGCAACAGTGTGCATCGGAGAGTATCCCTCTCGATCTTGTCGAACTCGGCGTTCCGCAACTGCGCAGTGAGTGACTTGAGATCGTCGCGAGGCGGTCTAGAACAATTTCTGGATTCCGCCTTGGACACGATGAATCGTAGGAAGATTCACCGAACGCGGTCAACGAGGTGTGAGGGGTGGCCCCTAATGTTGTGGTAGGGGTGGTCCGGGGGTTCGGGGAGGCGTCCGAGTATTTCGGTAGCACGTTTCGGTGTCGTCTCACCTGATGACGCTCCACCGCGCTGAGCTGCTGCGATGCACTGGCAGCCGATCGAGACGCCACCGCGCGGTAACTGAGGTGCGACTCAACTGTGCGGGAATTGCGCACAAGAAATTCGTAGATGTGCCGCTGACGTTACGCGGACGGCGGGCAGGCCCTCGCGAGTGCACTGGGCAGTTCGGTGCGCCTGCGGATGCCGAGCTTCCGGAACGAGTTGGTGAGGTGCTTCTCGATCGCGCGCGAGGTCACCGCGAGTTCTTCCGCGATTTCGGCATTGGTGAGACCCTGGACGACGAGTCCGGCGACCTTGAACTCGGCGCGGGTCAATGCCACGACAATGCCCGGCGAATTACCGTCGAGTTCCTTCGCGATTCTCTTGCCCAGTCTTTCGGCGCCTGCCCCGACCGCGAGCCGGTGTGCCTCGTCGAGGTGCCGCTGCGCTTGCGGGTCGCCATCGGCTCGTTCGCGCGCGCCGAGCTGAAGGAGTGCTTTGGCCCGTTCGAACGGGTTGGCGTGCAGGACCTGCACGGCCTCGTGGAGCATCTCGAGCCCTTTGCGGCCAGGCGTGTAGCGGCCCAGCACGTAGAGCGCCCGGCCGATGCCGACCGGCGCGCCCCATTCGACCGCGCGGTCCCAGGCCTCGGCGGCGGCGTCGCGTGCGGCTTTGAGATCACCGAGCCGGGCGTGCAGCCTCGCGGTCGTGATGCACCACGGCAGCAGCACGGGGTTGCGCCAGCCGACGCTGTCCAGCACCCGCCCGCAGTCTTGGAACCGCTCCAACGCTTGAGCGTTCTCTCCGGCCAGCGCCTCGCCCGTCGCGTGCAGCATCCGGTAGACCGCGTCGCAGCCGGCGGGTTCGTCCCGATCGGGCCGCGAGCTCAGTATTCTGGCGATCAGCGCCGGGTCCCTGAGCTCCATCGCGACGGCGGTGAGCCCGACGGCGGCTGTCGTCGTGTCGCCACGCCAGTCCAGGACGGCGAGGTCGACGGCGTGCTCGGCGGCGCGGTGCGCCTCCCCCGGTCTGCCCTGGTGCATCAGCACGAACGACTGCTGAGCCAGTATCAACGCCTTCTCGACGGTGTTCGTGGCCCGGCCGAGAGCGCGGTCGAGCCACGGCACGGCTTCGTGGGCGGCGTCCGCGGCGGCGAGAATCCTGATGAGCAACGGGATCGCGGTGTGGACGTGCCGCGGGTGCGGTGCTTCCTGTTTCAGCACGGCACTGGCGATGCCGGCGACCTCGTTCGCGGGCAGCCGAGCGGTGAGCATGGCGGCGTCGAGCAGGATGATCTGCAGCTCGCGCCGGCCGGGTGTGCTGCCGTCGATCTCCTTCAGGCGCCGGACCGAGTCGGTGAGCAAGGCGGGATCCACGTGCCACGCATACCTTTGCCGCGCTTCGAGCCGGTAGCCGAGCTCCCGGTGGTTCAGCTCGGCGGCCACCTGGTCGATCAGCTCCCGGACAGGCCGTGGCGCCTGTCCCAAGGCCGTCGGCGCGATCCTCACCAGCGCCCTCGCCCGATCCTTGACGTCGCGGAACAGCGGTACGGCATAGGAGATGTGCCGGATGGAGGCGGCAGGGTCGAAGAACCGTTCCGCGGTGGCGAGATCGACGAGGAGCCGCGCGCGTTGCTCGGAGTCGCCTGGCACATCTCGCAGCGCCCGGCGCAGGTACCGGGCCGCGACCTCCGGCGCACCTCGGCGCATCGTCGTGTCCGCGGCTTCGCGCAGCGTCTCGATCGCCCAACGCCCTTGCGTCGTCGTGAGCGCGAGCAGCCGGGCCGCGACCTGTTCGGCCGGCCTGCCGTTGTCGTGCAACAGCCGCACGGCTCGTGCCTGCCAGTCCTCGCGTTCGCTGACGGGCATCGACTCCTCGACCGCGTCCCGCACGGCCGGTCTGCTGATCACGAGTCCGGCGTGGTCGAGGATCCGGTGCGCCTCAAGGGCCTGCTGTTCGGTGAGCCCGGCGAGCTGACCGGTGAGATCGTCGTCGCCCAGAATCGCCACGGCTCTGGCGTAGTCCTGGACGTGGTCCGGTTGCGTCGCAAGGCCGCGCACGAGTCGTTCCTTGAGCCGGGCGGGCCTCAGCTCCCGCACGTGCGGCACCTGGTCCGCGGTCGGGCTGGTGACGTGGGTGAGCACCGCGCGCAGGAACAGCGGGTTGCCGCCCGTGACGGCGTGGCAGGCGGCGACGAACTCGGCGTCCGGAGTCTGCCCGGTGCGGCGTTCGACCAGTTCGGCGATCGCCTTGGGCGACAACGGTTCCGGCCGGATCTCGGTGCGCCGGAACTCTTCCGGCCACGGGCCGCGCTCGCCGTCCCTGGTCGCCGCGACGAGCAGGACGGGGTGGTCTCCCAGCGTTCTGGCCAGCCGGACGAGCCACCGCAGCGACGGATCATCGGCCCACTGCAGGTCGTCGATCAGCAGCAGGGTCGGCTTCTCGGCGCTCATGACGTGGGTGAGCGCGGTGAGGCCGCTGACCGCCGCTTCCTCGACGGCGAACGCGGAGCCGAGCTGCACGTCGAGCTCGAAAACGGGCTTCGCGAGGCCCGCCGTGCCGGTGAGCCAGCGGTCGCAGGCGTCGGCGCGGGCCAGCGCTGGTTCGAGCAGCTGCCGCGCGATGCCGAACGCGAAGTCCTGTTCCACCACCGAACAGGTGGCGGTGAGGACGCGCACACCCGTGGCCCGCTCGCGGAGTGCCTGGAGCAGCACGGACTTGCCGCAGCCGAGCGGCCCGGTGATGATGATCTGGTCGCCGTGGCCGGCACAGGCGCGCTGCAGTGCGCGGGTGAGCTGCCGGAGTTCGCCGGTGCGTTCGAGCAGAATCATCACGAAGCCAGGACGTCCGCCAGCTCCGCCCGGCGGGAGATGCCGAGCTTGCGGTAGGCGCGGGTCAGGTGGACCTCGACGGTCCGCAGCGTGACGTACAGGCGGCCGGCGATCGCGCGGTTGGTGACTCCGGCGGCGGCGAGCTCGACGACCTTGCGCTCGCTGGCGGTCAGCACCGCCAGACCGTCCGCTGTGGACGGAACGCGCATCCGGCCGCCGACGCCGAGCAGCATCGTCCTGGCCGAGTCCGCGAGCGTCCGGCTGCCGGCCCGCAACGCCAGCCCGACGGCGGCGCGCAGATGTGTGCGTGCCTCCCTGGCCTGGCCGGCGCCCGTCCAGCGCTGGCCCAGCAGCAGTTCCGTGCGTGCCTGCTGGATGAGCGACGGAATGGCGGCGAACGCGTCGGACGCGGCCTTGGCCATGTCCAGCGCCGCCGGCCCCGAGGTCGCGTAAGCCCGTGCCAGCAACGAGTACGCCGCCGACTCGTGGGACGGCCAGGCCCTGGCGAGGCGGTCGACCTCGCGCATCGCGGCGGTGGCGTCCCGTCCGGCCAGGGTCAGCACCTGGATGACGTCGGTCCACGACGGCAACGCGCTGGGGTCGCTCAGGCCCGTGGCCTGCAGCACCGTCGCGCACGCCGCCATCCGGTCCGCGGCCAGCGGGATGTCGTCCCGCACGAACGCGAGCCATCCGAGCGTGCGCAGGTATTCGCGGTGCGTCGGCGTGAGGTGCCGGATCGCGTCCTCGTCCACTTCGTCCAGCAGCTGCGCGGCGAGCGAGGTGTTGCCGGTCTGCAACGACAGCCAGGCCAGCAGGATCACCGCGCGCGGCAGCTGCCAGCCGCAGTCGCGCATCGCCTGGACCGCGGTCGAAGCGTCCTTCGTGGCGCGCTGGAGATCGCCCGATGACAGGTGCACCAGCGCTCGTTGCACCAGCGACCGGGAGTGGGCGAGCGAGTCGCCGTTGCGGGAGAAGGCGTCGACGGCCCGGTCGAGCACGTCCAGCGCTTCCTCGGTGTGCCCGGCGACGCGCAGCACGGACGCCGCCGAAAGCATCGACCAGTCAGTCAAAGCGTCCGGATCGGACAGTGCCGACCGCGCGTGACCGACCGCGGTCTCGATGCTGCCGCCGCCGCGCATGGTGGCTTCCGCGACCACGCCGAGCAGACACCGTTGCGCCGTCGTGTCTCCGGCCCTGGGCGGAGCAGCTTTGGCCACCGCCCCCGCCGCCGCGTGGACGTCGTCGAGGTCGATCGACAGCTGCACGGCGTCGAGCAGCGTCACCAGGTCCTCGGACACCGCGGGATCCCTGGCCAGCCGGAGGAAGGTTCGCGTCCGGCCGGTGAGCGAGTGCTTCACGGCCAGCGCGGCCCGCAGATCCGGGTCGCTGGTGCGGTGGAACGCGGCGGCGAGGTGCTCGCAGGCCTCGTTCGGGTCGTGCCGGGAGAGTTCGGTGGCGAGCTGGACGCGCAGTTCGACGTCGTCCGGGTCGAGCTCGACGAGCCTGCGGAGGTAGCGCGCGGCGTCCTGGGGTGGGCCGGTGGTCGCGGCCTCGTGCAGCACCTGCGACATCCAGGGCGTGTCGACCGCGGGCAGCTGCACGAGCTGGTCTGCAACCGCTCTCACGTCGTGCCCGAACTCGTCCAGCACGACGGCCGCGCGCCGTCGCAGATCGGCGACCTCGGCCGGGCCGAGCACCTCCAGCACGCCCGCGCGATACCACTCGCGGACGTGGTCGGGAAGGCCGTCGCCGAGCAGATGTTCCTTCCGCAGTGTGGAGATCCCGTTCTCGGCAACGCGTGCCGAGACGCCGGCGAGCGGCCCGACGAGCTCTTCCCGGTCCACGACGACCAGTGCCGTGGCGATGGCGCGCAGGTGCTCGGGCTGATCTCGGAGCCGACGTGCGGCCACGAGTTCCACGGACTCCTGCCTCAACGCCTGCGCGGCCCGGATGTCCGCGAGCACGGTCGTGAGGTGCCGGGGAATGCCGCCGGAGAGCCTCAGGCAGAGGCTGGTGAACACGGCGTCCGGCGGGAAGTGCAGCGTCGTGGAGATCATGTCGGCGACCTGCGGCGTCGTCAGCGGCTGGAGGTCGACGACGTGCGCGCGGGCCAGTTCGACGTGCAGCGGCGCGTTCTGCGACAGCACCAGGCTGACGGGCTCCTCGCCCAGTCTGCGCACGACGAAATCGATCCAGCGGACGGTCGCCTCGTCGCACGCGTCCAGGTCGTCGAGCACGAGGCAGACGGGCGATCGCTGGGCCAGCGTCAGGACATCGCGCCACATGCCCCGGTACACGCGGTAGAGGTCGGCGGGAGCCGGGTCGGCGAGTTCCGGAACGATCACACCTGTCTGGACGAGGAGACGGCGGGCGACCGCGAGCGGCCGGCGTTCACCCCGGCCGACCGAGGACAGCACGGTCGTCCCGGCACGGGACTCGGCCGCGGCGGCCAGGCGCAGGACGGCGGACTTGCCGGAGCCCCGGGCACCCCTCACGAGCACGGCCTGCCCGCCCGCACCACGGCGGGCCGCGGTCGTGTGGTGCGCCACCGTGGTGAGCGCGCTCTCACGACCGAACAGCTCAGTGACGGGGCCCGACTGGTTGTCCACCACCTACCGCCTCAGGTTGGAAGAGATGTTCCGGCGCCTGAGGATAAATGCCCCAGGTGACCGGACCGCAAACTCTGCGAGGCAAGTGTCAAAGTCTGTCAGGGTGATTCCGCAATGTGCGGGTGGCTAATCTCCCGCGGTTCCAGTCAGTGAACTAATACGCCACAACGCGGCCGGGCACAACCCGGTAGAGGCTGGGTTTTTCCGGCAGGAACGCGAGCCCGAACCTGGTCAGGAACTCGCCGAACCGGGCGTCCACGAAGTCCGGGTCGGGCAGGCCGTCCCACGTCTCGGCGGCGGCCCTGGCGACCTCGACCGCGGTGCTGTCGTACACGACGAGGTCCGGGAGGTCGTCCGCGAAGTACCCGCGTGCCAGCGAGATCGGCGACACGCTGTCGTCGAGGAACCCCACCACGTCCCACCGGCCCTCGGTGGCCTCGGTGAGCGCGAGCCTGGCGGCGACCTCGGACGAGGTCGCGTAGGTGACCCGGTAGCCGCGCCGCACCAGTTCCTCGATCACCGCGAGCGCGGGTAGTGCCTGTCCCTGCAGGGGATTGGCGAAGATCGCGACATGCCGCCGTCCCGTGCCGACCTCCTCGGCCATCGGCGATGACCACCTCTCTGCGAACGACGAGCTGCCTGACGGGAGTTCTACGGCAGTTAATGCTCGGGAATTCCTCACTTTCCTTTGTTCACAAGCCGGAATCCGCTTCCCGTTTTCCTCCCGAGGTGCCCGGCGGCGACGAGCCGGCGCAGTTCCTCGGCGGGAGCGGGTTCGCCGGTCTTCGACGCGGCGCTGAGCGTCTCCAAAATGGCCAGCGACACGTCCAGGCCAATGGTGTCGAGGAGCGTGAAGGGACCCATCGGGTGGTGGAACGCCGTGACGATCGCGGTGTCGATCTCCTCGACCGTCACGTCGGTGCGGGCGAGCATGCCGATGGCGTCGTTCAGATATGGGAACAGCACGTGGTTCACGATGAAGCCGACGCGGTCCGTGCAGTCGACCGCGGTCTTGCGCAGCCACTTCACCAATGCGTGGGCGGTGGCGTGCACGTCGTCGGCGGTGTGTTTGGTGCGGACGATCTCGACGAGCTTCATCACCGGTGCCGGGTTGAAGAAGTGCAGCCCGATCACGTCGGCGGGACGGCTCGTGGCGTTCGCGCAGTCGGTCACGGAAAGGCTCGACGTGGTGGTGGCGATGATCGCGCCGGGTTTCGTCGCCTCGTCGATGCCTTGCAGCACAGCGCGTTTGACGGTCATGTCCTCGGCGACGGCTTCGATCACGATGTCGGCGTCACCGAGTTTCCCGTAGCCGGTGCTCACGGTGAGCCTGGCGAGGACGTCCTGGCGGTCCTGCTCGGACATCCGTCCTTTCTGGACTCCTCTGGTGAGGGACGACCAGATCTTGTCCTGTGCCTCGGCCGCCTTTTCGGGGGTGCGGGCGAGGAGTGTGGTCGGAATGCCCGCCACGATCAGGATTTCGGCGATGCCGCGGCCCATCAGCCCGGCCCCGACGACGCCTGCTCGGTGGATCTCGCGCGGTTCGCCGTTCGTGACCCGGTTGTGGGCCGGCGGCAGGATCTCACCGTTGTCGTCGTAGCGGTGGAAGCCCTGCCCGGTCTTGCGGCCGAGACGTCCTTCCTCGACCATGCGGTCCAGCAGCGGTGACGGGACGTAGGAGTCGGATCCGGTGATCTCGTGGAGCTTCTCGAGTGCGATCCGGACCGTGTCGAGGCCGATGAGGTCGAGCAGATGCAGTGGCCCGAACTTGAGGCCACAGCCCAGTTTCACGGCGGTGTCGAGGTCCTCGACGGTCGCGTAGCCCTCGTCGGCGAGGTTCATCGTGCGGTTCATGCACGCGTAGAGCAGCGCGGTGGCCGCCTCGGCCGACCGGCCGCCGAGGCTGACGATCTCGGTGCCGGCCAGCCGGACTGCCTCGCGGGCCAGGTGAAGCGCCTCCGGTGAGGCCATCGACGTGCCGGTCAGGCCGGCGTGCCGCCCGTACGGCGGCGGGATGGAGTAGCGCAGCCCCACGACCCGGTCCGGCGCGCCGGACGCGATCGCCAGCTTCGCCACCGAGAGCGTCGGGGTGGTGGTGAGGAAGACCGTGCCCGGCGCGCACTGCTCCACGAGCCGTTGCAGCATGGTCGCTTTCGTCTCGAACTCCTCCGGCAGTGCCTCGATGACGAGGTCCGCGCGTTTGAGATCGACCAGCTCGGTCGCGAGGGTCAGCCGCGGACCGCTCAACCTCTGGTGCACGCGGGACAGCACGTCGAGATCGCTGTCCACGCCGATCACCTCGGCCCCGTTCGCGAGCAGGACCTTGGCGAGTCCCTCACCGAGGCCGCCGAGCCCCACCACCCCGATCACCAGTGGCATGTCCGTCCCCTTCTCAGAGACCGAGTTCTTCGTCGAGCATGGCGAACATCTCGTCGTCACTAGCCGACTCGAAGTCCTTTTCCTGGTTGGTGTTCTTCGACCACTTCGTGCGCAGGACGTCGAGCCTGGCCGCGATCTGCTGGTGCAGCGCATCGTTCACGCTGGCTTCGCTCAGCGCCTTCTCGAACGCGTCGAGGTCGGCGAGCACGCTCGGCAGCCCGGCTTCCGGCGCGTCGGCCAGCAGTTCATCCTTGAGGTGCGCCACCAGGTCCGCGGGCGTCGGGTAGTCGAACACCAGCGTGGCCGGGAGCCGCAGCCCGGTCGCGCCGCCGAGGCGGTTGCGCAGTTCGACCGCGGTGAGCGAGTCGAAGCCGAGCTCCTGGAACTGCCTGTCCTCCTCGATGACCTCGCCCTCGGCGTGGCCGAGCACCTCGGCGACCTGGCCGCGGACGAGCTCGAACAGCGCGTCCGTCCTGCCCTGGTCGGTCAGGTTCGTGAGCCGCTTGACGAGCGAGTCGGCGGTTTCCTGGCCTGCCACCGCCTTCTTCGACTTGGTGCGCACCAGGCCGCGCAACAGCGGTGCGACCTCGTGGTTGCGCAGCACCGCGAAGTCCAGCTTGACCGGGATCGGTACTGCTTCGCCGGTCTGGAGCGCTTCGTCGAAGAGGGTGGTGCCGAGCTCCCGCGTGATCGCGGGCATGCCGGTGCGGGCCATGCGTTCCGCGTCCTGGGCGGTGAGCATGCCGGTGTCCCAGGCACCCCAGGCCAGGCTCGTCGCCTTCTGGTTGTGCGCCTTGCGGTTGGCGGCGAGCGCGTCGAGGAACGCGTTGCCCGCCGCGTAACTGGCCTGCCCCGCGTTGCCGAACGTGCCGGCGACGCTGCTGAACAGGATCAGGTTCGCTTGTGGCGCCAGCTCGTGCAGGTACCAGGCGGCGTCGACCTTCGGCTGGAGCACCGGGTCGACGCGGTCCAGCGTCAGCGACTCGATCGTGCCGTCGTCCAGCACACCCGCCGCGTGGATGATCGTGTCCGGCTGGTGCCTGTTCAGGAGTGCTTCGAGCTCCTGGCGGTCGCTGACGTCGCACGCTGCCACCACGACGTTCGCCGGGATGTCACTGGTGTCGGCCTGCCCGCCGCGGCTTGCCAGGACGAGGTTCTCGACCCCGTGGTGCTCGGCCAGGTGCTGGGCGATGATCCGTCCCAGGCCACCCGTGCCGCCGGTGATGAGCACCTTGCCGTGCTCGACCGTCTGCTCGGTCCGCTCCGCCCTGGTGAGGCGGCCACCGAGGATCTCTCCGTCCCGGAGCACGATCTGCGGCTCGCCGGCGTTCACCGCCTGCCTCAGCACCGCGAGGCTGGAGCGCTGGTCGTCGAGGTCGAGCAACCCGAAGCTGCCGGGGTGCTCGGACTGCGCGACCCTGACCAGGCCCCAGATCGCCGCCGCCACCGGGTCCGGCACGTCGTTGTCCGTTGCCGCGATGGCGTTCTTCGTGACGAACCAGAGGCGTCCTCGACGGTGGCTGGCGATCCACTCCTGGACGTTGATCAGCGCGTCCGACACGGCGGCGTGCGTCGAGTCCACGACGTCGTCCGAGTAGGCGACGACTTCGGTGACCACGATCTCCGCGTCCGCCGCTTCGATGTTGTCGAACACCCGCCCCTGCACGAAGTGGTCGACCAGTCCGAAGTGGTCCTCGCCCGCGATCGCCACCGCCGCCTCGATCGGCTGCGTGGCGTTGAGCGGCGTCCAGCCGAGCGTGAACAGCGCGTCCCGCGTGGTGTTCTCGTTGAGCTGCCCGGCGCTGACCGCCCGCACCACCAACGACTCGACCTCGGCCACCGGGTTTCCCTGCGGGTCCGCGAGGACGATGTGCATCGCCCCGCTGTCGTCCCGCGTCATCCGCACCCGGACACTCGCCGCCCCGGTGGCGTGGATCTGCACGCCTTCCCAGCTGAACGGCAGCCCCGCTCCCCCGTCGCCCTCGGCGAGCAACGCGGTGTGCAGCGCGGCGTCGAGGAGCGCCGGGTGAATCCCGAACGCACCGGGCTCGACGCCTTCCGGCAGGGCGACCTCCGCGTACACGGCACCTTCGTGCCGCCACGCGTTCTTGAGGCCCTGGAACGTGTCCCCGTACGCGAACCCGATCTCCGCGAACTTCTCGTAGACGCCATCCAGTTGGATCGGCTCTCCGACAGGCCAAGTATCCAACCTGGTGGGCGCCTGATCGCTGCTGCTCAGCGTTCCGCTGGCGTTCTCGGTCCACGGCAGATCCGTGTCCTCTGGCCGGCTGTAGATCGTGACCGCGCGCTTCTCGTCCTCCTCGGCGCCGATCGCGACCTGCAGCTGCACCCCGCCCTGCTCGGGCAGGGTGAGCGGAGCCGCGATCGTCAGCTCCTCCACGGTGTCGAGCCCGAGCTCCTCGGCGGCCTTGAGCGCCACCTCGACGAGTGCCGCGCCCGGCACCAGTGCCCGCCCCATGATCACGTGGTCCGCGAGCCACCCGTGCGTCCGGAGTGCGATCCGGCTCGTGAAGAGATGCCCGTCCTGCCCGGCCAGCTGCACCGCCGCCCCGAGCAACGGGTGCCCGACCCCGTTGAGGCCGGCCGACTTCACATCACTCGCGCCCTCGACCACCTTCGGCCAGTACGACTGCCTGCGGAACGCATACGTCGGCAGGTCAACCGTCTCGGCCCCTTCGAGCAGCTGCGACCAGTCGACGCTGGTGCCCTCCGCGTACGCCTGCCCCAGCGCCGTCAGCAACTGCGTGACCTCGTTCGCGCCCCGCTTGCAGAACGGAATCGCCCCGTCCACCAACGGCGTCAGCGCCGCGTCGGGTCCGATCTCCAGGAACGCCTTGTCCCCAAGCGCAGTCACGTTGTCGTGGAACCGCACGGCATCCCGGACGTGGTTCACCCAGTAGTCGGCCGTGGCCGGGTCACCGCTGGCCTGGAAGGGAATGGCGGGCTCGTTGAAGGTGATCTCCGCGATCGCCTCCCGGAAGTCCTCCAGCATCGGCTCCATCAACGGCGAGTGGAACGCGTGGCTGACCTTGAGCTGCTTGTACTTCCACTGCTTGGCGATCTTGAGGACCTCGTCCTCCTCACCGGCCAGCACCACGGTCCGCGGCCCGTTGACCGCCGCGATCGACACATTCCCCGTCAGGTACGGCGTCACCTCCTCCTCGGAGGCGATCACGGACACCATCGCCCCACCAGCAGGCAACATCTGCATCAACGCGGCCCGCGCCGTGATCAGCTGGCAAGCGTCCTCAAGGCTCAGCACGCCACTCACGTGCGCTGCGGCCACCTCACCAATCGAGTGCCCCGCAACGTGATCCGGCTTCACCCCGAACGACTCGACCAGCCGGTACAGCGCTGTTTCGATCGCGAAGAGGGCAGGCTGCGCGAACCCGGTCTGGTTCAACGCCTCCTGATCCGCACCCCACATGACCTCTGCGAGCGCCGGGTCCAGGTACCGCAACACACCATCGAGCGCCTCAGCGAAGACGGGGAACGTCTCATACAACTCACGCCCCATCCCGACCCGCTGCGCCCCTTGCCCGCTGAACAGGAAGGCGACCGGCCGGCGCCTCACCACCCCACGCGCAACCACCTCGCCGTCCAACACCACAGCCCGGTGATCGAACAACGTCCGCGCACTCAGCAACGAATGCGCCACGTCCTTGGCTTCCCCGCTCACCCGCAGGATCCGCTCAACCTGCCCGTCCAGCGCCCCCTCAGACCTCGCCGACACCACCCAAGGCACCCCGGCACCCGCCACCCGGCCCGGAATCGATCCCGACTGGGGCCCCCCGGGGGAGTCCGAGGTCCCCACTCCAATCGTCTCACCGGCCACCGACAATCCGGTGCTCCCAAGATCCACAACGGCCGAGTTGTCCACAGCCTCAGAGTTGTCCACAGATTCCGCCACGCCCGCTTGACCAGCACTTCCACCCGGTACGCTGGAAATCGGGGGGATCCCCGAGCCCGGCGCTTCCAAGATCACGTGCGCGTTGGTGCCGCTGATGCCGAACGACGACACCGCCGCCCGCCGCGCCCGCCCCACCGCGGGCCAAGCCGTGTTCTCCTGCAGCAGCTCGACCGCCCCCTCGCTCCAGTCAACGTGCGAGGAAGGCGTCGCGGCGTGCAGCGTCCGCGGCAACACCCCGTGCCGCATCGCCTGCACCATCTTGATGATGCCCGCGACACCAGCCGCCGCCTGCGTGTGCCCGATGTTCGACTTGATGCCACCCAGCAGCAGCGGCACGTCGCGCTCCTGCCCGTAGGTCGCCATCAGCGCCTGCGCCTCAATGGGGTCACCCAAAGAAGTACCGGTGCCATGCGCCTCGACAGCATCCACATCAGCAGCAGTCAGCCCAGCAGACGCCAACGCCTGACGAATCACCCTCTGCTGCGACGGCCCGTTAGGCGCCGTCAGCCCGTTGGACGCACCATCCTGGTTGATCGCCGAACCCCGCACGACCGCCAACACCGTGTGCCCAAGACGCACCGCATC